>NZ_QEHP01000113.1:79397-238002 GCF_003094695.1 Chryseobacterium sp. HMWF035
CGTAAAATCATATTTCTTACTTTCCCAAAGCCTAACATAAATTTTTGAAATCGGGTTTTGTCGCTTCTTTATAAAATACATTACTTTCATTCCTTTTAATTTTATGCTAATTTAATAAAATCCCGAATATGTCCCGAAAAAAATATTATTTATCTTTATTTTACTTTATTTCATCTTATCTGAAAAACCAATGAAACAAAGCTGTAACCATTAAAAACAAAGGAATTAGCAACGGTTGGTATAAAGACAGTTTTCGTCCCTGTGGGTCTACGAAAACCGTTAATTATCAAATTAACGGTTTTTTTGTATCTAAAAATGTTTTGTAATATTTATATTAATTATGACAGCTTTTCATCAAAAAGGTATTGATCTTTAAAGAATTTTAATTTATATAAATTAGCTGCCCAACTCCAGCTGGTTTTTTACCAGATTATAGTAATCTGCTTTATTATCAACCAATGTCTGATGATTTCCATGCTCTACAATTCTTCCATTTTTTAAAACAATAATCTGATCGGCATTTTTCACTGTACTTAAACGGTGTGCAATTATTACAACTGTTTTTCCTTTGAAAAACTGTTGTAAATTGTCATGGATGATTTTTTCATTTTCGGCATCAAGTGCAGAAGTAGCTTCATCAAAAAAAATGTAATGAGGGTTTTTATAAACTGCTCTTGCAATAAGTATTCTTTGTTTTTGCCCACCAGAAATACCATTTCCTGATGCTCCGATTTTGGTATTATATCCTAAAGGAAGTTCTTCTATAAACTCTTCTATATTTGCAATTTTTACTGCGTTTTGAAGTTTTTCTCTGTTTACCTCCTCATCACCAGTGGCAATATTTCTTTCAATAGTATCTGAAAATATAAAGCCGTCCTGCATTACGACACCACAATTTTCCCGTAAACTTTTTGGGGAAATTTTTGATATATTTTCAGAATTATAGAAAAGTTCCCCTCTTGTTGGTTCGTAAAATCTCAGAAGCAGTTTCATTAAAGTGGTTTTTCCACTACCGCTTGCGCCGACAATTGCCGTTATTTTTCCTTCCGGAATTTTAAAACTAATATCTTTAAGAACAAATGGAGATTTAGGACCTTCATATTGAAATGAAACATCGTTAATATTGATCCCTTGATTATTTAATAAAGATGTTTTTGGAAGAGGGATTAAATTTTCATTTTCTTCATCTTCATGATACTGAACTTCAGAGAGTCTTTCCAAACTAAGCTTGGCATCCTGTAGAGAATAAAAAAATGTTGTAATACTGTTAAGAGGAGAGATCATTTGTCCCAATATAAAAGAAATTGCCATAAGCTCACCTAATGACATTTCTCCTTTTATCACACAAACAGCTGATATATAGGTTACAATAATGTTCTTAATCTGGTTGATTATTTCAAAACCGCCGATCTGAAATTGAGTTAACCTCAGAACTCTTGCATTTATTTGTAATAATTTATCCTGAATTTTCTGCCATTCTTTATTCTTAAAATCCTGAAACTGATTTAGCTTCATCTCTGTTACACCATTTATAATCTCATAGATGGCATTTTGATTTTCACTTTTTAATTTAAATTTATAAAAATCGAGTATGCTTCTTTTCTTTAGAAAATATGCAGACCAACAAACAGCTAAAACAGTAAGAAGCAAATAAATGAACAGTATTGTGTAGTTGTAATATCCCAAAATCACAAAAAATACACAAAATGAAATAATGGAAAAAATAGTGATTAAACTCTGTGAAGTTAAAAAATTTTCGATTCTTTCATTATCCTGAATTCTTTGAGTGAAATCGCCCATCATTTTAGTATCAAAGAATTTTATTTTTAACTGTAATAATTTTCTTAGAAAGTCTGAAATAATTGTTATGCTGATTTTTGTTCCTACTTTTAAAACCAGCCAGTTTCTAATGATTTCAACAGTCATAGCTCCCAGAAACAAGCTGATCTGCGCAAAAAGTATCAATTGAACAATTGACAGATTTTTGTCAGTAATCCCTTTGTCTATAAGATTTTGCGTTAAAAACGGGAAAGCGATGTTTACTAAATTGCCTAAAAGCAAGGATAATAACATCCACAAAAACTGTTTTTTATGCTGAAATAAAATTCCTGCTAAATATTTGATATTTATTTTATTTTCCGCAGGAGGAGAATATTCATAGAAAGCATCTGTAGGATTGAGAAATAGTGCAACACCTTTGTTGTCACTGCTAATCCAATGCTTTAAAAATTCAGTTTCCTTGAGGTATAATATGCCATAGGAAGGATCAACAATTTTAAACAATAAGCCTCTTTTAAAAAAAGACTTATTGCCTTTTTTGGATCCTTTTATTTTTTCTAAAACTATAAAATGGTTTTGATCCCAATGTAATATACAGGGTGTAGGTAAATCTAAAAGCTGGTCTAAATTTATTCTGGTTGTTACTGTTTCAAATCCTATGCTTTGCGCCGCTTCGCTGATTCCTAATAAAGATACTCCATCTCTTGTAAGAAATGATTTTTCTCTTAAATATTTCAGAGTATATTTTTTTCCATACTCATTGGCAATCATAGCCAGACAAGCCGGACCACAGTCCATGATATTATACTGAGGAATAAATTTCATTTATTTGTTGGTTGATTCAATAAAATCAGATATTTTTTTCAGTTTTTTCAATATAAGGGGATTCAATAAATCGTTTTTACTTTGATAATTTAATTCAATTTCATTACCTTCTAGTTTAACAAACGTTTTGTCATTTTTAGTTTCAAGATCACTAATCTTCGACCATACTAACTTCTGGTTCGTTGTTTTATACTCTTTGCCTAGCTCTTTTTTTAAATAGTTCAGTATCGACTCTTTTTGCTTTGCATCAAAAGAAGTCGAATAACTATAGCTTTCGGAAGACTTTGTACTACTGGTAGTTTTTGTCTGGGCTGTTCCTAAATTTGATAATGCAGTCATAAGTATTAAAAGTATTATTTTTTTCATTTTTTATTTTGTTATTCGATAATATTAATTGCTCTTTTATCATAAAGTAATGATAAAAAGTATAAGCCGGCTTCTACAGGCCAATCTTGCGTTAAAGTACTTAATAAATCCGTCACTTCCTCCTCTTTATTTCCATTTAATTTATCAATAATTCCGGGTAATTCATCATGATATTTAATTTTTACTTTATAACCTCGCACAAATATGACCAGCTCATCTCCAATTTTTTCATAATATGTTTTAAATGGATAAGGAGTAATTATTTTTTTATTCTCAAGTACTTCATAATTATCTACATCATATTTTATTTTATCATTTAAGGTTATTGGGATATTTGCCCATCCGCCATTACTTAAAATTGCTAATTTGAATTCTTTGTGTAAGTACTTCATCAAATCCATGAAAGATAGGTGTCTAAGATTTTCATCTAAATTAATTACTGATTCAATGGCATTAAATGAATCTTCAACTTCTACATTTTTATCCGGACTTAATATTTGTTTGTTATCATTTAAATATTGCTGAGAAATAGAATTTAAAATTGCAGATGTAAAACCTTTTCTTGTAGGATTGTTAAATCCAACTATAAATCCGATAGACAATTCATCAGAAAATCCTATATGATACTTATTCCATGGCATAAAATAAAAATCTCCCGTTTCGAAAGGATATGCATCCGAATAAGGCAGAAGTGGTTCTATATCTGTATTATTTTCTTTTTTGCCAGTTAGCTCCTTATATGTATCTTCTTCCCAATTATACATTATTTTTGGACCGGGTCCAAGATGAAAATGCATTATATTCTCGCCCTTAATATCAATATGAATTCCCAAAGGTGTCCATCCGTAATTTCCTACAAACAGAGTCATTTCCAGTCCTGTTAAAGGTATTCCTACTTTATCCAGTAAAGGCTGTAATTTTAATAAAATATTCTGTGAAACTTTCTCTGAAAATTTTTCAGTTCTATTAATAATCATTCCGAATTTTTGTTTTTCAAAAACTCTTTCGGCATAACTTTCCAAAGTTTCTTTTTCAGTTGGTGGAGCATCAAAAAGTTTGGATATATAGTTTATATCCTGTTCTTCACCTTTTATGTACACTCTAAACCCATACTGATTAGTTCTATGAGTATAAATCTCCTGTAAAATCTTTACTGCTTCGTTCTTTAATATATCAATATCATCATTAGAAATTACATTTTTGTATACTTTTGTTTTAGTAAAATTCCCACTATCTTCTAAAAAATGATCCCACCACTCCGCAGAAAAAGATTCTACTTTTTCGATAATTGCCTGTTCCATCTTATTTCAACTGATTAGTTTCAACAATATTAATAGCTCTCTTGTCATAAAGGAGCGATAAAAAGTATAAACCGGCTTCTACAGGCCAATCAACTATCAAATTACTGAGTAAATCCGTTACCAGTTCTTCTTTATTCTGGTTTAATTTATCAATTATATTTATTAGCTCATCATGATATCTAATTTTCACCTTATATCCTCTTGCAAAAATCACCAATTCATCATCTATTTTTTCGTAAAATGTTTTAAAGGGATATGGAGTGATAATTTTCTTATTATCCAGTATTTCATAATTATCAATCTCATACTTGATTTTATCAGTTAAGGTCACAGGAATACTCGCCCATCCCCCGTTGCTTAAAATCGCTAATTTATACTCTTTGTGGAGATACTTTAATAAATCAATAAAAGTCAGTCCTCTTAGATTTTCATTGAGATTTAGTACGGATTTAATATTTTCAAACGTTAAATCAATATCTTTGTCCTTATTAGGGCTTAAAATTTCGTCATCCTCATTAAGATGCTGCAAATGAAGGGCATCAAGAATTGCGGTAGTAAAACTTCTCTTTGTAGGATTGTTAAACCAAATTGTAAGTCCTACAGAAAATTGGTCAGAGAAGCCTATATGGTATTTATTCCAAGGCATATAATAGAGATCTCCTGTTTCAAAGGGATAACTTTCTGCGTATGGTAAAAGTGGTTCAACATCTTTATTATTATCTTTTTTACCAGTCAGTTCCTTATAATCTTCCTCGTTCCAGTTGTACATAATTTTAGGACCGGGGCCCAAATGAAAATGAATAACATTTTCGCCTCTGGTATCCTGATGAATCCCTAAAGGAGTCCATCCGTAGTTTCCAATTAGTATGTGAGCACTTAATCCTGTTAGGGGAATACCTACTTTATCGAGTAATGGCTGTATTTTTAATAATACATTACGAGCCAATTCTTCAGAAAATTTTTCAGTATGATTAATGATCATTCCAAATTTCTTATCTGAAAACACTCTATTAAAATATTCTGTAATATCTTCATTATCAAAAGGCGCATGGTTTTCGAATAAATTGGTCATAAAAGTATTATCCTGTTCCTTCCCATCCAAGTATATTCTAAAACCATACTTATTTGTTTTTAATAAATATAATTCTTGTAGAATTTTAACTATTTCTTCATTTAAAAGAACAACATCCGCATCGCTTATTACATCTTTAAATACTTTGGTCTCTGTAAAGTTTCCATTTTCTTTTAGGAAAAAATCCCACCATTCTGAAGAAAATGGTTTTATTTCTGCTAATATCTCTGTATTCATAGTTATATGTTTTTAAATTTTATAAGGCGGTGGATTTTCCACCGCCTTTAGCTGTAAAAACTTTAGTTTTTAGTTTGTTACTGTTGTTACTACATCTACAACAGTTTTAACTGTTCTTACAGTTTTAATAGTGTCAGCCATACCTCCTTTAATCTCTGCAGATTCAAGCGGTGATAAAGTGCTAACATTCAAAAAATCTTTGGCATTGAATTTTTTCTTTTCCATGTTATTAATTTTTTAATGGGTTAAACAATCGGCAAACTTTTAAAGACACCAGAACTTTAACGTTCTGTTTTATACCCTCGTTGGTCTTTGTTTATGCGTTTATTTTTTAAGTCTGTTTTTTTCTTCTTCGTTACTTCCTTCTATCTGAGTACTTTTAATATCTTTATTACCAAATTTGTAAACTAATGACAGCCTTAAAAACCTTATATCTTCATAGTTTTTGTATATAATCTGATAATTATTGGTTATTGAAGTCTGGGTTATGATACTGCTTTTTAAAATGTCATTTCCAATAATTGCAAGACTCAGATTTTTATTTAAAAACAAAAATTTTAATGATACATCAAGCTGGCTGTATGCGGAAATTCTGTCTACTCCCGAAACTCCCTTAAAATTGTATGAATAATTCAGTCCGAATAAAACGGTCTTTTCCTTATTAAGACTAAAAGTATTATTGGTAGTCAGGTTATAATTAAATCCGTCCACATTAGAGTTTATATATGGCACTGTTGATTTTGAATTAGAATAATACACATCAAAACTGTTATAACTTTGAAACCATTTTTTTAAGTTTAATGTATACGATTCTGAAAGACCTATGATTTGTGAGTTCAAATAATTTAAAATTATATTTGCCTGTAAATTATTATTCATTGGATCTATCAAAATAATACCGCCTGAACCATCTGTTATTTTAGAGTAGTAAAGCTTACTTGTCCAGTTATTTTTAAGAGTATAACTCAACTCCATGTTATGACTGTAACTTGGCTGAAGAAAGGGATTACCTTCAGAATACTGGTATTTGTTATTGTATATTCTAAATGGATTTAAATCCTCAAAATTGGGTCTGTTTAATCTTCTGCTGTAGTTAATTGAGAAAATATTATTTTCATCAGGAGTATATGTCAGATAAAATGTTGGAAATAATTTCGAGTAATTATTCTTATTTATTCTATCTAAAGAAATTGAATTTCCCTCAGTTTGTGTAGTTTCAAATCTTAGACCCAGCTGGGTTTCCCACTTCTCGGATAATTTTTTGCTGGCAGAAAAATACAGTGCTTCTGTATTTTCTTTATAAACAAACCGATTACTCTGTGCAGCATCATATATTGAACTTCCTGAACTAAGATTGTACAAAGCCAGATCTGTTTTATTCTTTGTAAAAGAAACTTTCCCACCAAAAGTAAAATCTGCGAACTTAGTCGGAAAATCCACATCAACATTTGCCGAATAATTTTCAATATCCTGTTTTGAAATATTATTGGCAGAATAATATGAATTGGGAATTACCACATTGTTTGCCAACAAATTATTTGAGCTAAAAATCCTGTCTTGTGTATCTTTAAATTTCAAATAGTTAAAATTTGCTGAAATTTTTCTACCCAGAGTATCTAATTTATAAACGGAATAAAAATCTACAGTATTAAATCTATTTCTTATTCTATTTTCAGCTTTATTAACGATTAAGGAGTCAATAGAATTACTAATATTATCTGTTATGGTTGAATAATCATTTTCTAAATTTCTTTTCTTGTTATTACTGGACATATACTGTACGCCAATATTAAACTTGTCAGAAAATCTGTAATTTACGCCCAATTTTCCACGAACCAAATCGTAATAGTTTCTGTTTGTATTTACTTCTCTCCATATCTGATTGGGATAAAAGAAAGTTGTATTATAGCTGGGAGCAATCGATCCGTTTGTATATCCTAAATCAGATTCAATAGAAATTTTATCTTTATTATAATTAAAACTTCCTCCTATAGTTCCCGCAGGATAAGTAGTTTGTGTATAAGTACTTCTCACTGAACTGTTCCAACTATTTTGTTTTACTTTATTAAGCTTTATATTAATGATCCCGCTATTTCCTTGTGCTTCATATTTGGACGGCGGCACTGTAATTACTTCAATACTTTTAATATTGTCTGATGGTATTGTTTTTAAAAAACCGATAAGATCATCTCCTGAGAGTTTTATTACTTTATCATCCACCATCACAATCATTCCGCTTTTACCTATCATCGAAATTTTGTCATTGAGCACGCGTATTCCAGGTGTTACTTTTAAGGCATCAAGCGCATCTCCCCCCGTTGCAGAAATTGAATTTTCAACATTAAATACCAATCTGTCGATTTTTCTTTCAATCAATTTTTTCTTTGTAACAATTTCTATTTGCTCTATTTGCTTTTCTACAATCTTATTGATCGAGTCCTGAGCAAAAGAAAAGACAGATATTAATAAAAAAAGTAATGTATATTTTTTCATTCTATTTTTCAGCGGAACCTACACTTTGAGTTTTCCAGTGAGTTCCTTTTATTGGAGGATCCTTTTGGTTTTCACTAGAGTCTTTTTCTTTTTTACTATCCTTTTGTAGAGTAATATTATCTGAAACAGTATTTGGATAATTTAGATCTTCAGTTTCCCTGCAAGAATTTAACAACACACAAAAAAGCCCAAGTAAGATTATAGTGATTTTGAATTTCATACTTTTTCAATATTTTTTTGGTTGATAATTTCCGGCCGAAAGTCATCGATTATTTTTAGCAATATTAAAAGAGTACACCCTGTTTCACAAACAGTTGTGGGTAAGATTATAAAAATTATTACGTAAAAATTTTTATAATTTTTACATTTTCCCTGTTTATTACTCTAATCATCAGTGATTTATTCTCATCAGTAAAAAACATTTTTATATCTATGTAAACTTTTATTATATTAAAATAATTACATTTGAAGTGAAAAAAGAATTCCATGAAAAACAAATTAAAAAGGAATGAATAAAACTATTTTCAGCTTTTTTGTTTTTTTTACAATCTGCCAACTGTCAGCACAGGATTATTATTCTGCGTTAAGAAATAAATATTGGATATATGAAGAGAATGATCAAAAAGCTTTTCATTATCTCAACATCTACATATCTAAAGCAAAAAAAGAAAAAAATTATGCAGAATTGTTTCAGGCTTATGATGATGCTATAAGATATTCACCAAACAAAAAAATAGAATATGCAGACAGTGCTATTTCTGCTGCAAAATTATCTGGAAATTCTGATCTTATTGGCAGTTCATATATAAGTAAAGGAGCTGTATATTATTTTACCTACAGAAAATTTCAACCAGCTCTGAATGAATATTTGAAGGCATATGAGTATACAAAAAATACAGATGATGAATTTCTAAAATACCAAAATCTATACCATATTGGTGTTGTAAAAAGCTATCTGGGATATTATGAAGAAGCATTACAATTATTTAAGTCATGTAATGTCTATTTTAAATCAAAAATAAAAGCAAATATACACCCTAATCTTATCAAGAATCATCAAAAAGGCTATCTCAATTGCTTACACCAAATGATTGTCTGTTATCAGCAACTGGGAAATTATACTGAATCTGAAAAGCTTATAAAAGAAGGATTAGATGCTCTTCCAAAAGATCCTTTTTTCAATCTCGAAAAAAGTTATTTCTATAAAAGTGAAGCCATTACAGAATTTAATAAAAAATCTTATCAAAATTCAATTCAAATATTTAACAAAGCACTGCCTGAATTCATAAAAATTAATGATTACACCTTTGCATCTGTCATTTACTACTATCGGGGATCTGCTTATGATGAACTAAAAAATACTGAAAAAGCTCTTTCTGATTATAAGAAAGTAGATTCTATCTTCAATAAATACCAGTTTATTCTTCCTGAATTAAGAAACAATTACGAAAAACTTATTACATTTTACAGAAATAAAAACCAACCAAAAGAAGAATTATATTATACCAAGCAACTGCTAAAAGCAGACAGCATCATCTCCACTGATTTTAAATATCTTTCCAATCGTATACACCGGGACTACGATACAAAATCTTTACTTGAAGCTCAATCAAATCTTGAAAAAACCAATTCTTTCGGAAAGTTTTTACTCATATTTAGCTTCGCCGTAATTTTAGTTCTTATATTATTTTTAGCATATTGGCTGAGAAAGAAAAAAGAAATTCAGATTAAATATGAGGAGCTGTTAGAAAAAATCAGTTCAAAGAATACAAAAATAAAAGAAAATGCAGATCTTAATAAACTTACCGAAAAGAACTCAAAGATAGAAATAAAAACAGTTCAGCTTCTTAAAAGTAAATTCTCTGATTTTGAAAAAAATAATGGTTTTCTTGAAAAAGGAATTACTGCTGGAAAACTTGCAATAGAGTTTGGTACCAATGCAACTTATATTTCACAATTTATGAATGAATATCAGGGCTGTAATTTCAATACTTATATCAATAAATTAAGAATAGATTACGCAACAGAAAAAATATACAATAATAAACTTTGGCAAAAATACTCTGTAGAAGATATAGCACTTGCCTGTGGTTTTAGCAATCGGCAAAGTTTTTCAAATTTATTTTATGAACAAAATGGCATTCGACCTGCTGATTTTCTCAAAAAACGGAAAGAGGAAATAAGACTAAAAAGAGTATCGTAAATATTTTAAGATTAAGTTGTAGCGACTAAAGCTTATCCAATATCAGATTTTTAAAAATCTTTCAGTAATCATAAAAATAAAGCCGGAAAATTAAACCGGCTTTTTTCACAAACAAAATAAAGATACTAATATCTTGAAGTAATTACCCAAGCCGATCCCGTACTCTGCACTACAATTCCTCTTCCCAGATTGCTGTTATTTAATCCATAGTTAGAAAAATTGCCTCCGTTGATCCTGAATAAACCATTTACCGTTACATTTCCTGCAGTATCGTTGATGAGTTGATAGACCTTTCCTCTGTTCGACGAAGTTGCAGATGGTAAAGTAACATCTCCCGATATTAAAACGGTATAATCGTCGTCTGCAACAGTTCCGGTTGATAATGTCCTGATTTTTTGTGAAGCTGCAGCAGAGATCAGCTTGATCCATTTCCCAGAATTTCCGTCAAAATAGTAATATCCGGAAGCCGTAACATCTATGGTCTGTCCTGCAGGAGCTGTATCTTCCTGTGTAACGAAAACAATTGCTCCGTTTTGTGATGCAGTATAATTTTTTGCTCTCAATTGATCTCCTGTAATTCTCGGGGCAATAATCCCGTCAAATTTGAATGGATCTCCCGGATTGCCAATAACATCCAATGTGGCATTTGGATTTTCACTGTTGATACCGATTTGAGCGTAACTAAAAGAACCTACCAATAGTAAGGCAGGAAATAATTTTCTTATCATATTAGAATTTGTTTTTTTAACAAAAATATATCTTTATTACACAAATCCTAATTTTAAACCAATAAAATTACATTTAAAACACAAAAAGACAACCAGATTGGCTGTCTTTTTAAATATTATGTTAAATAATTAAATTATTTTAAATCAAACCGATCAAGATTCATCACTTTTACCCATGCTGAAACAAAATCTTTCACAAATTTTTCTTTAGCATCAGAACTTGCGTATACTTCTGAAATAGCTCTCAGTTCGGAATTCGATCCAAAAACAAGATCTGCTCTCGTGGCTGTCCATTTTTTATCTCCTGTTTTTCGGTCTGTTCCTTCGTAAAGTTCATTATCTTCAGAAGCTGATTTCCACTGGGTACTCATATCCAATAAATTAACAAAGAAATCATTAGAGAGTACTCCCGGATTCTGTGTAAAAATACCGTGAGAAGATCCGTCGAAATTCGCATTAAGAGATCTCATTCCTCCGATCAGTACGGTAAGTTCAGGAGCTGTAAGATTTAATAATTGCGCTTTATCAATCAGTAATGATTCTGTGGAAACCGAGAATTTTTTCTTTAAATAATTTCTGAATCCATCTGCTGCAGGCTCAAGATATCCCATAGATTCTACATCCGTCTGTTCCTGTGAAGCATCCATTCTTCCCGGCGCAAAAGGAACGATTACCGGATAACCTCCGTCTTTTGCCGCTTTTTCAACAGCAGCACTTCCTGCAAGAACAATAAGGTCTGCTAAAGAAACTTTTTTACCGCCTGTCTGATTTTCGTTAAATTCTTTCTGAATATTTTCAAGAATGTTTAAAACTTTCTGAAGCTGTGCCAGATTATTTACTTCCCAGTCTTTTTGTGGAGCCAGACGAATTCTCGCCCCGTTTGCACCTCCTCTTTTATCACTTCCTCTGAATGTAGAAGCCGATGCCCAGGCTGTAGAAACCAATTCGGAAACACTTAAACCTGAATCTAAAATTTTTGATTTTAAAGCTTCAACGTCTGAATTATTGATTAACGCGTGATCCACTTCCTGAATCGGATCCTGCCATATTAATTCTTCCGCAGGAACATCCGGTCCCAAATAACGGGCTTTTGGTCCCATATCTCTGTGTGTCAGTTTATACCACGCTCTTGCAAATGCGTCTGCAAAAGCATCCGGATTTTCATAAAATCTTCTTGAAATTTTTTCGTAAAAAGGATCAAACCTCAACGAAAGATCCGTTGTAAGCATTGTCGGTCTGTGTTTTTTATCAGGATCAAAAGCATCCGGAATAATTTCTTCACCATTTTTGGCAACCCACTGATGCGCTCCTGCAGGACTTTTGGTAAGTTCCCATTCATTTTCGAAAAGATTTTTAAAGAAATAATTGCTCCATTCCGTCGGAGTTTCCGTCCAGGTTACTTCCAGTCCGCTGGAAATAGCATCCGGCCCTTTTCCGGATTTATAGGTACTGTTCCACCCGAATCCCTGCGCTTCAATTCCTGCCGCTTCCGGCTCTTCTCCTACATGATCCGCAGGTCCTGCTCCGTGCGTCTTACCAAATGTGTGACCTCCCGCAATTAAAGCAACAGTTTCTTCATCATTCATTGCCATTCTTCCAAACGTATCGCGAATATCTTTTGCTGCTGCAATAGGATCAGGATTTCCGTCCGGACCTTCAGGATTTACATAAATAAGTCCCATCTGTACCGCAGCCAACGGTTTTTCTAAATTTCTTGTATGGATATCTCCGTCTGCATTATCATCAGTAGGAAGAACTCCTCTGTTTTCTACCACTCCGTCTGAGCCATGTGCATAGCGAAGATCTCCGCCCAACCATGTTTTCTCTGTTCCCCAGTACACATCCTGATCCGGTTCCCAAACATCTTCACGACCTCCCGCAAATCCGAACGTTTTGAATCCCATAGATTCTAAGGCAATATTCCCGGTAAGGATCATTAAATCTGCCCAGGAAATTTTCTTCCCGTATTTTTGTTTAATGGGCCAAAGAAGTCTTCTCGCTTTATCCAGACTTACGTTGTCCGGCCAACTGTTCAAAGGGGCAAAACGCTGCTGTCCGGCTCCTGCTCCGCCTCGCCCGTCACCTACACGATACGTTCCTGCGCTGTGCCAAGCCATACGGATAAACAAAGGTCCGTAATGTCCGAAATCTGCAGGCCACCAATCCTGGGAATCCGTCATTAGAGCATGAAGATCTTTTTTTACTTCTTCCAGATCCAGACTTTTAAAAGCTTCTGCATAATTGAAATCTTTCTCCATCGGATTAGACAGATCAGAATGCTGACGAAGAATATCTACTCTTAACTGATCCGGCCACCAATCTATATTTTTAGTACCACCTCCTGCTAAATTTTCTTTTTTCATCGTTCCGTTGTGAAAAGGGCATTTGCTGATGTCTCCTGAAGTATTTTCCATATTGTTTAAATTTTTATGTTGTTTTACGTTTTACTGAATGAACAATGCAAACTTACCATTGTTATTATATAAATACAATCTATTGAAAATATTTTTACGATAGTTAAAAACAATAATTTAAATCAAAATACTGTTTTGCAGTTATTTACAATTCCAAAAAATTAATCATTCAATTAAGTTAAGCATTTTTTACTTTAATTTAAATAATCTTCAGCCGTTAAAAATCATATTTAGAACAATTCAAGACAGTGGTGAGATTTCCTGAATTTTATCCTTTTTATTTATCTGAAATTTAAGTACCTTTATCTATTCAGAAAACATAAAATTTTAGCAATGAAAAAAATATTGGTTGTCATTCTTGTCGCTTTTATCATCATCCAGTTTTTCCCAATTGATAAAACCAATCCGGCTCCGACTCCCGGAATGGATTTTTTAAAGATCAAAAACACACAGCCCGAAGTGGCACAACTGATTAATAATTCCTGCTACGACTGCCATTCCAACGAGTCCAGATATCCGTGGTATTCTAATATCGCTCCTGCCTCATGGATTCTGAAAAATCATATCGACGAAGGAAGAAAAGAGCTTAATTTCTCTACTTTTGCGACTTATCTTCCCAAACAGCAGGTTCATAAGCTTGATGAATGCATAGAGATGGTCGAAAAGAAAGAAATGCCTCTGGAATCGTATTATATCGGACATCAGGATGCGAAACTTACCGATGCGCAAAGAAAAATATTAGTAGATTACTTCAAAAAAGAAAAAGCGGAAACCGAAAGAAAAATGGCTCTTTAAAACCAAAAATCATGGAGGAAAAATGGATGGGGAAACATATTGTATTTTTTGACGGAGATTGCGGAGTCTGCAATTTCTGGGTACAGTGGATTCTTAAAAGAGATCACAACAACAGATTTCTTTTTGCTTCCCTGCAATCGGATTTCGGACAACAATTCTTAACCGAAAGAAAACTAAATACGGAAGTCTTCAACACGCTTTATTTGTGGAAACCAAATCATTATTATCTTGAAAAATCCAACGCGGTTCTGCAAATTGCCAATATTTTAGGCGGAATTTATAAACTTTCAGTCATCGGAAAAATAATTCCCCGATTTTTCAGTGATACAATTTATGATCTGATTTCAAAAAACAGAATGAAACTGGCAAATCAGAAATGTTATCTGCCGACTCCGGATGAAAGGAAAAAATTTATAGAAGTTTGATTTGTATTTAAGTTACTTTTCTCACGAATAAAACAAAGACTGCCTTTTCAAAAAAGCAGTCTTTTCATTTTAAATTGTCGAATCCTACTGGTTCAAAGACCATACAGAATAAGATTTCGGAGCGCATTGAATTTTCACCCATTTGTCGCCCTGCGTTGTAGGATACCAGCCTGAACTTCCTGTAAAATCTTTAATCTGCTGACTTGCCCAGTTCGTCTGAATCCATCTTTCCTGCCACGTTGAAGAGTTATTGATGTAAACTACCAATCCCGGATTTCCGTTGTAGCCGTTTCTTCTTGCGATATATTCGTCGTTATCCGTATATAAAATAGAAGTTGTTCCGGTAGCTTTATTATTGTGAATCCAGATCAGATTGTTTAATCTTTCTTTGTTCAGCCATTCTTCATAATCTCTGTAGAAAATCGTAGGATATCCTTCATGGGTTAAGATATAAGCATACGCCAACATTTTATTGTAAATGATGTCTGTATCGTGATTGGCAACAAAAGTCACCGCTTTAAAAGGATTTCTTTTCCACATCATATCATCATTCAAAGCATTCAAATTATTGTTATCAAATGCTTCATCCATCTTATAATAGGCTGCAAAATCGAAAACCGAACTGTTGGCATTATTTGCCCACCATTCCAGCGTATTTACATTAGAATCCCATAATTCTCCCACAGAAAATCCGCCCACGTTCGCATTCCATTTATTAACCACCCACGGTCCGAAACCTTTTACATAATCGAATCTCCATCCGTCAAACTTCATGACGTTTTTGTAATACTTAGCAACAGAATCATCTCTTTCCCAAAGCCAGCTCTGCACATAAGGATTGGCGTGGCAAAGATCCGGAAAACCACCAAAAGCACCTTCATCATTATTGCCGTAAGAATTTTTGTAAAAATCGTTGTAATTTCTTGGAAATTTTCCCGATGCTACACCGGAAAAATTGGTCCAGGTACTGGTTCCTGTGTAGGGATTCGCTTCCGACTGACCACCACTGTTGTGATTGATGACAATATCGGCATACACCTGCATATTTTCGTCATGAGCTTTTGTAATCAGAGCTTCCAATTCCGCTCTTGATCCGAAACGTGTTTCCACACTTCCGTTCTGGTTAAAATTTCCGAAATCGTAATAATCCGTCGGATCGTATCCCATAGAATAGGCTCCGTTCTGGGCTTTTGAAGCCGGAGGAAGCCATATCGCTCCAATTCCTGCATTCGACCAGTCGGTTACTTTGGTTTTTACGGTATTCCACCAGTTTCCGCCATCGGGAACATCCCAGTAAAATCCCTGCATAAGGACACTTCCACCCGGTCCGGCAACAAATTTTGAGGTGGAAGAAACTCCTGCTCCCGTACTGAAAGGGCGCCCGTCATGATTGGTGACATTCACAATTTTATCATGAATCTCTAACTGTTTAGAGTTTTCAGTGACGATCTCATCATTGTTCTGGCAAGAACTCAAAATGCCTAAAGCCAGCAATGAGAGTAAAATGTGTGTTTTTTTCATGTTAAAAATTTTAAATTATTAAAGTATCAACTAAAATACAATTTTATTGAAATAAATTCTAAACCAAGTGAAATAATTTTAATATTATCCAACAAATCCCTTCAAATCGTTATTCGGAAGATTCATTAAAAATCATAAACTTTTAAGATTTTCGGTACAATTTTTCCATTATTCCATATATTTGCAGACTATGGAATACAATACCCAAAAAACTCAGCTTCATTTGCCGGAATATGGCAGAATTATACAACAGTTGGTTGAACGTTGTAAAGAGCTTCCTACAAAAGAAGAGAGAAGCGAAATGGCAATGGCGATCATTGATTTTATGGGTCAGAGAAACCCGCAGCTGCGAGACGAAGAAAATTATAAACATAAACTTTGGGATCATCTCTATATTTTAGCCAATCATGAATTGGATGTAGATTCTCCCTACCCTTTTCCTACGAAAGAAGAACTTGAAGAAAAACCGAAGAGAATGGAGTATCCAAAACTTCAGGGTGATTTTAAATTTTACGGGAAAAGTATTCTTCAGTTAATTGAAAAAGCCATCGAACTTGAACAGGGCGACGAAAAAGAAGCTTTGATCGAGGTGATTGCCAACAATATGAAGAAATCTTATAATGTCTATAATAAAGAACACGTAACGGACGATGTAATCTTCCGTCACCTGAAAGAACTTTCGGAAAACAGGCTGGATCTTACCGGAATAGATTCTCTTGAGAAGAGCAAGATCTATTACACGACCAATAATAACAACCGAAATAACAACAATAACAACAGGAATAACAACCGAAACAACCAGAACAACAAAAGAAGGCACAACAACAATAACAACAACAATCATAATAAAAGAAAGTAGACATGAGTGGAACATTTCAAATAAGAGGAGGAAAAAGACTGCAAGGTGAAATTACTCCACAGGGAGCTAAGAACGAAGCTCTTCAGATTCTTTGTGCTGTTTTGTTGACAGATGAGGAAGTCAGAATTAAAAATATTCCCGATATCCACGACGTTAATCGATTAATTGAGATTCTGGGCGACTTTGGTGTACAGGTTACCAAAAACGGACACGGCGATTATACTTTCAAAGCAGATAAAGTAAATTTTGATTATATAAAATCAAACGAATTTAAAAAAGACGGCGCAAAACTGAGAGGTTCGATCATGTTGATGGGACCAATGTTGGCGAGATACGGTGAAGCGTATATGCCGACTCCGGGAGGCGACAAAATCGGAAGAAGAAGATTAGACACTCACTTTCAAGGACTTGTAGAACTGGGTGCCGAATTTCATTATGATGAGGAAGAATTCTTTTATTCATTAAAAGCGAAAGAACTCAACGGTAAGTTTATCCTGCTTGAAGAGGCTTCTGTAACAGGAACAGCCAACATCGTGATGGCTGCAGCTTTGGCAAAAGGAAAAACAAGAATTTATAACGCGGCGTGCGAACCGTATCTTCAGCAGCTTTGCAAAATGCTGAACAGAATGGGAGCCAATATTTCAGGAATCGGGTCCAATTTATTAACCATCGAAGGGGTTTCGCATCTACACGGAACGGAGCATACGATGCTTCCGGATATGGTGGAAATCGGTTCATGGATTGGTCTTGCTGCAATGACAAAATCTGAAATTACAATTAAAAACGTAAACTGGAATCAGCTTGGTGTTATTCCGAATACGTTCAGAAAACTGGGCATTCAGCTTGAGCAGAGCAATGACGATATTTTTATTCCGGCTCAGGAAAATTATAAAATTCAAAAATTTATCGACGGATCTATTTTAACGATTTCCGATGCACCTTGGCCAGGATTTACTCCGGATTTGTTATCGATTATTCTGGTGGTAGCAACTCAGGCAAAAGGAAGTCTGCTGGTTCACCAGAAAATGTTTGAATCCAGATTGTTCTTCGTAGATAAACTGATCGATATGGGAGCGCAGATCATTCTTTGCGACCCGCACAGAGCAACGGTAATCGGGCTTAATCAGGAAACTCCGCTGAGAGGAACAACGATGGTTTCTCCTGACATCAGAGCAGGAAATGCACTGTTAATTGCTGCCCTTTCCGCAGAAGGAAAATCTATTATCCACAATATCGAACAGATCGACAGAGGTTATGAAAATATCGACGGAAGACTGAAAGCAATCGGAGCGGATATTGAAAGAATTTAATTTTTATTTTAAAATACAGAGACCACTTTTTGAGTGGTCTTTTTTTAGCTTTAGAAACTGTTTAAATTTGATTAAATGTTCAGAAATCATCATTCCAAGATTATATTTACATTACTAATTATAAAGCAAGCAAAGAGTAATCAACAAGTTGATTTGATCAAACAGCGTCTTCAGGTTTCATGAAGCAAATTTTATTTGACTTTGCTTTCTGAAAATAAGATGTAAAAAAATGAATTAAACCCTGCGTGAAAAAAAATAATTATAAAAATTTAAAAAGGTTCTTAATTTTCAACAAAAAATAAAAACGACCGGTCACAAAAAAGTAACGGTCGTTTGTTGTAATTAAAACTATATGAATCTCTTAAGTATATTTTCTACAGGTATATTCTACCGTGGTACTCAAAAGCTTATTTTTTTCCAGATAAAATTCTAATTGCTTAAAATCTTCTGAGCTTACATTAATATAAAGCTGAACTGCGCCGAAACTTCTTCCGTCTACATATTCTACGTTAGCCGATAACACTTTATGACAGATCCCGAACTGATGGTAAATGGTATTCATCAAATGTTCAAATTTCATTTTACCATTCAGCTCTATTTCCAGTATCCATTCTTTTTTGGGCAGGTTTAATTGATTTTGTAAAACCTGTAGTCCCGGATTTGGTGTTACCATAACTCAACATTTTAGGGTTAAACTTTCAGAGAAAACTTTTTTCAGATTTAATATTCTGTTGCTCTGTGCTAATTGTATGGCAAAAATATAAAAAAATATTAGTCTACCAAATTAGTAGGGTAATATTTTTTTAATTTTAATCAATTTTTTCTGTGATGTTTATTTTTCGGTTAAAACCATTTGATTTTCCAATAACAAAACTGGCTAAAGTTCTTTTAATTTTAAACATCGCAAAGGCGCAAAATATCATTAAATACTACATCGTCTTAAGGCGCAAAGATTTTATCTGCGATAAAATGAAGCATGAATCCTTATTGAAAATCTTTGATTTTCCTGCGCCTTAAAGATTTGAGACTAATAAAAATCTTGCGTCTTTGCGTTTTCCAACAAGAATATTTTTATTTATAAAAAAGTTTAAACAAAATTTGGATTTAAATGGATTCAAATGCTTCATTTTCAAAATAGATCTATAGCAGAAAACAAAGAAAATAGTAATTTGAAGTACTAGTAAGCCAGACAATGCTAATTCGCTTGTCTAACTAACACAAAAGTTTTCATATAAGGTTTTGCTTCTTATATCCTTATATCAACTTTAATAATTTATGTTTTATTTAAGTTCCATCACTCTTTCCAGTTTTTGAGAAGCAGCCAGACCATTCGGATTGCAGCCTAACTCACCTTCGGGAACTTTCAGATTTTTCTTTTGATAGAATTCTTCCCAAAAAGCATTTGTTTTTCCTGTTTTCGGATCGATGAAGGTCATTGGTTCCAGCTTAAAAATATGATCTTCCCGAAAAGCTCTTTCTATAAAATCTGAACAGTAATACGAGTTTTCATCCAGAATATAATTGAAGTTATATGGTTTCCCTAACATGGAATTTGCCTTTTCAAGCGCGGAAGGAATCGATTTTTGGTATTTGGATTTCAAACGGTATACTATAACCCGCTGTCCTTCTTCCGATTGGTCTTTCAGGAAATCCTTCATTTTCTGCTTCTGCGAACCGCCTTTTGGAGCGGCGTGAAGTACGAAAATTCCTTCTTTACTTTTTTCCACAATACCGATGTGGTCGAAAGAAGCATTTTCCTGCTTTTGGGTAACATTATTAATGGCTCCTGAAAGTCCCGTTTGTTTTGCAGTCACAAAAAGCAAATCTCCGTTCTTCAAACCCGAAATCTGTGAGTTTTTACAGGCAATAATCAGGACAAAAAGGAAAAAAGCCGCAAAAAATTTCAGTAAAAAATTATTTCTTTTTAAAATTGGTTTCATAAATATCAATCCATTCTTCAACAGTCATTTTCCGGCTCATTTCTGCCAACAATTCCATCGGAATATCTTCCATTTTTTTGAAGCGGACACAGGATTTCCCCATATCCAGCTTTTTTTTGGAATGTTTCGGAAATTCTTCTACAAACCAGTTCAGCAGTTCGGGTTTCGCATACATTCCCATGTGATACAACGCGACGAAATTTTTCTGGGAGGCAATGCTGATAAAAGGCAAAGGCGATCCCGGTGTACAGTGATAACCATCGGGATATGTTTCCAGAGGAACTGCCCAACCGATCATTCCGTAGCTTGAACCCTGCATAAAACCTTCGGGTAAATTATCATTAATTGTCTGATACATTTTTCTGAATATTTCCTGTCTTTCTTCGGGAATCTGGGAAATATAATCATCAACGGAAACGGATTGAATCTGCATATTTTTCAGTTTTAATAATTCTCCAAATTAACAAAATTTTAGTGGAACAGGATTTTAAATGAATTACTTTGTTTTAACTTTTTTGATTCGAAGGTTTTAATCTTGATGCTTCATTGAACACAAAGCTGAAGAAGGTTTTTTAATTATGAAACATTTTTAGGTTCACAAAGCCGTTACACTTAACAAAGAAGAAGGGAAAGTTTTCTTAACTTTTTTGATTCGAAAGCTTTAATCTTGATGCTTCATTGAACACAAAGCTCACGAAGGATTTTTTAATTATGAAATGTTTCCAGATTCACAAAGCCGTTACACTTAACAAAGAATAAGGGAAAGTTTTTTTAACTTTTTTTGATTCGCAGGTTTTAATCTTGATGCTTAATTGAACAAAAAGCTCACGAAGGATTTTTAATTATGAAAAGTTTTAGGCTCACAAGGCCGTTACACTTAACGAAGAATAAGGGGAAATTTTTTTAAGTTTTTTTGATTCACAGGTTTTAATCTTGATGCTTAATTGAACACAAAGCTCACGAAGGATTTTTAGTTATGAAACGTTTTTAGGATCACAAAGCCGTTACACTTAACAAAGAATAAAGGAATTTTTTTTGATTCGCGGGTTTTAATCTTGATGCTTAATTGAACACAAAGCTGAAGAAGGATTTTTAACTGAATAAAGGCTATCATTTTGAATAATAGTATAATATTTTTCATTCCTGTTTTATACTAATTTAATTCTATAGGGTTATCTCCCTTTTTCCTTAACTGCATTTCTTTCTGTCTTTCCATGATGATTTTTCTTTGTTCCGGAGTAACACTTGTTCCAAGACTTTCCAATATTCCTAAGGAATTTTCTCTGAAATTTTGTAACGTTTTTTCTAATTCTGTTTTAGTTGTTTCCGTTGAATTAGTGTATCTGTTTTCGTATATGTTTACCAATCTGCCTTTCAATTTAGAATTAGATACAGATCTTACCAATTCAAAATCATAATCCCCTTTATCATCAGTAATTTTTATAATTAAGCCCGGCAATCCACTGAATTTATACGGACCATAAGGCAATGGAATTTCTGCAGAATACCATGCAGTCCAATTTCTGCCTTTATATGAAACCTCTGCTTTTTTACAATTAACTGTATTTATTATTTTTGTTTCGTCAATAAGTTTCCAATCTTTTATTACCGATTCTTTATATGATAGTAAAGACATGGCAACTCTTTGAAAATACTGTATATTTTCATTGGTTTGTATGATCGTATAAGAAAACTTTGTTTGTGGCATTGATGTCCCTCTGAAATCAAAAACCCCTCCCCCATTATTAATTGCTTTTCTTGAAACAATTCCGGCTACAGAATCTCTTTTCAAAGAATTAAGACTACTAAAAAATGTACGATGATCAGCTACCTGAAGTGAGAATAGTTCTTCATCTGTCTGATTGGGATTTAACGTATTTAATTTAGCTTTCAATAAGTAAATGAACTCTCCTCGCAATGAATCCTGAGTATTCAGTTGAGAATAAAATAAAATACTATAAAATAAAACGAATAGTTGAAATAGTTTTTTATGATAAGACATGATATTGCTTTTTATTATGAAAAATTGCACATATAAAAACCATATGTGCAAATGAAGATTTGTTATTTTTTAACTATTAATAACCGTGTCCACAATAAATTGCTTCAACCATATTAGCCCAAATTTGTCCTTGTTCGTTAGTCCAGTCCTGAGTTGTGGTAGCAGCTACACCACAAGAAGTATAAGTAACAAAGGTGCTCTTGAATTTAGCCGCTTTTTTTGTCTTTTTTACCTCTTTAGTACTTACTGTTGTTTTTGTAGCCTTAAGATTTAAGCTTTTTACCGGTGTTCCTTTAGCACTAACAAGACCCGCTACACCAAGCATAGCGACGAAAAATACTTTTTTCATAATTGTATATTTTTTTAAAATTGAACAGCAAATATATAGCTATAAATCAAACAAAAGAGAAAAATTTTATTATGTTAACCCCCTGACAGAAGTCGTTTTAAAACATTATGTCATTTCACCTTTAACTTTTTATAAGAAGTTTATTTAACCGCAAAAGTCGTAAAAGATGAACTAAATGTTTATTTAAAGCTGGCGATTATAAATAAAAAGGATCACAATAGTTTTTAAAAATTTTTAATTTTTATTCTTTTGAGTGCTTTGATTATTCCGGAAATTCGCTTTATCATTATATTTTGTCCTTTTGCGGTTAATTCCGAAATTCATTTAAAAAAGTTCCTAAAATATGCTCACTCTGGCGTTTTAGCTTCGGAGATTTCCGAAATCATATTCCTTATGGCGAGATGATTTCGGGAGTTCCCGATAGTATATAATCTCGGTCGGAATACACTCGGAGAGTTCCGAAAGTTTACTCCTTCCGGCGAGATGGTTTCGGCAGTTCCCGAAGGCTTCCTCCTTTCGGCGGTGGCTCTGGAAAGGCGATTGCCGGGTTTGAGAATTTTACTCTTTTTACTTTTCCACGAGAATCAGGAAAATATAATCATCTACGGAAACGGATTGAATCTGCATATTTTTCAGTTTTTCAATGATGCTTAATTGAACACAAAGCTCACGAAGGATTTTTACTTATGAAACGTTTTTAGGTTCACAAAGCCGTTACACTTAACAATGAATAAGGAAATTTTTTTAACTTTTGATTCGAAGTTTTTAAACTTGATGCTTAATTGAACACAAAGCTCACCAAGGATTTTTAATTATGAAATGTTTTTAGGTTCACAAAGCCGTTACACTTAACAAAGAATAAGGGGAAAGTTTGTTTTAACTTTTTTTGATTCGCGGGTTTTAATCATGATGCTTAATTGAACACAAAGCTCACGAAGGATTTTTAATTATGAAACGTTTTTAGGTTCACAAAGCGTTACACTTAACAAAGAATAAGAGAAAGTTTGTTTTAATTTTGTTGATTCGAAGTTTTTAATCATGATGCTTAATTGAATACAAAGTTCACGAAGGTTTTTTAATAATGAAACATTTTAGGTTCACAAAGCCGTTACACTTAACAAAGAATAAGAGAAAGTTTGTTTTAATTTTTTTGATTCGAAGTTTTTAATCATGATGCTTAATTGAACACAAAACTCACGAAGGTTTTTTAGCTATGAAACCTGTTTACACTTTTTATTTAAACGCAAAAGGTTCAAAAGATTAACTAAATGTTTATTTAAAGCTGGTGATTATAAATAAGAAGATCACAATAGTTTTTAAAAATCTTTGATTTTTATTCTTTTGAGCGCTTTGATTATTCTGGAAATTCGCTTTATCATTATCTTTTGCATCTTTTGCGGTTAATTCCGAAATTACTTTAAACAAGTTTTATTAAACGTTTTAGGTTCACAAAGCCGTTACACTTAACAAAGAATAAGGGTTTTGAGAATATTCGATTTTATGGTTTTGCAATGGTCTCTTTTGATCAAATTTGAAACTATTTTAAATCAAAAAAAATCAGCCCTAAAGATTTAAGGCTGATTCTTTCAATATTATTTTGATTAAATTATTTTACAAAATTGTAAACGCTGAACATCTGAACGTCTTTCCCGTTTTTGTCCAGAAACAACAATTTATTGTTTGCCGGAACAAATTGTACTAAGTTTCCGTCTGTAAAACCATAATTCTGGAAGAAGTTTCTTCCTTTATAATCGAGTGTAAGTTCTTTCGGAGCCAGAGTGCCAAAATCGAAAGATTTCATGGAGAAACCTGTATTCCCGAATGCTCCTTTCGGATAGAATGCGGAAACATACAGATTGTCTCCGGACTCAATCACCTGAACTCTTCTTCCCGAAGGATTGCTTCCAAGCGGTACAAACTGCTTTACTTCTCCTTCTTTATTGAATTTCATTAAAACGCCAACATCAAGCGTATACACAGGATCTGGAAAACGGTTCATCGCAGTCGGCATCGGTCTTGAGATCTTTTCCTGCTGAACCGCCATTAAAACTTCATCGCCTTTCACAATGGTTTTAATTACTTTCACATCGTTCATATCTTTCGCTCCGGCAAGATTGGTATTACTGATTACGGCTTTTCCAGATTTGATGTCGTAGAACATCACTGTTCCGAAGGTACTTCCACCCATCGTAACTGCCTGATTTTTTCTTCCGAAAGTTACCAGATAATCGCTGTCGTTTTTGCTGATCGCGTATAATTTTTCAGGAATGTATTTATCATCAAAAGGCAGATCTTTATCTTCCGTGTTGGAAACCATCTCTATTTTATAAGATTCTTTCCAGCCCGCAGCTTTACGAAGCAACACAATTTTTCCAGAGTTGGTTAAGGTTAACGATTTTTCCACATAATCGCTGCTTAAAGAAATTTCTTTGTTCCAAAGCGGCGTTAATGTTCTTAAATCGAGAACCAGAGCATCATTGATGTTATCTGTTTTTTTCGTGGCATATCGGTCGTTGAAAACGGCTGCATATTTTCCGTTCTCAGAAAAAACTACGTAGGTCGTTCCCGATTTGTTGGTAGATTCAATCGTATATTTTGCGATACTTTTTGTGGTAAACGTTCCCGATTTTTTACTGAAAACGTGCTGAAAAACCTCTTTTCTGTTTTCTTTTCCGAAATATTCTTCCGTAAATGCCACAAAACGGTCTTCATCTATCTGCTGAGAACCCAGATAATTGTGAAGAACACCGTTGGTTTTATTCGCGTAATCCTGAATGTAAGTATCTACAAGACTTCCGTTCTGATCGAGTTTTCTCATCAGCAGCTTTTTGTGCGGAAATACGTTTCTCATCAATCCGTCGATATTAATCGCGCTGAACATATAAGAATTGTAATCGTCTGCCAAAACCAGTTTTTCGTCGGTTTCAAGATTGGCATCGGTTGTAAATTTTGTTCCCTCCACCACTTTTACCTGAGCAAATGCGCATACAGAAGCGGTAATCATTACAGAGGCAATAATCTGTTTAATCATATTATTTTCTTTAGTTATTATAAATTTTTTCTTCTAATCTTTTTAATTCGAGGTTCGCATCGTAAGACAGTTTGATGTCTACCAAATGTTCCTGAAGTTCGTTTAAATATTTTTCCGCTTCTGTGTAATTTCCCAAAGCAAGATTCAGCCTTATTAAATTGAAATACAGATACTCTCCTATTTTTTGGTTGTACAGTGCTTTTTTATCGTTGTAATTAACTTTTCCAAGCGCAGCTTTCCACATCTCGATTCCCTTCTGCATATTTTCCATGGCAATTTTATTGGGCGCGTAATCGGATTTTGCCTGAAGTTTCTTAAGATTCGTCGTTACATAGATATATGCTTTTTCCAGATCGTCGTAATCCCCTTTATTTTTTACCGTTTCTAAAGTAACCGATGAATTGATGGTCTGATATCCGAAATGATCATTGATGATATTTCTTGTACGGTCCATTGTTCTCTGCAGATATCTCTTTTCGTGGACATTGAGGTTGATTTCATTTGTAGGTACACTTGCGATCTCGGCAAAATCTGAAAAGTACGTTTTGTCTAATTTAACCACTCCGTTCTGTTTTCCGACAATTCTCACCGGCTGATTGGCAAATGTTTTCCCCTGATTGTCCTGAAAATTCGTTCTTTCCATTTCAACAAGCACATCAAGATGATTCCCTCCTTTTGAAAATCCGGCAACATCCATCTGAGAAGCGAGAATTTTATTATCGACAATTAAAGCATCTTTAAGATCGGGCTGTCTGTAAACCGGCATCGGCGGAATATTGAGGACAGGTCTTGAAGGCAGTCTTAAAATTGGCGCTCCGTTTACAGCGGCAATTTTTTCGACAGCAGATAATTTATTGTACTCGGCAGATTCAAGCTTGAATTTTTCCTGAAGCTTTTTTACTTCCGCTTCATAATCTTTCAGCCTTTCCTGATGTTCGATCTTTGCTGTTTCTACATTCGTCTGATAATTATTTACCTGATTCTGATGCTCTTCTTTAGACATCCTTAAAACATCATCTTTCGTAATATTATAAGGGGATTTTACCGTGATGGTGTAATTTCTGTTGGCAAGATCTGTTGTAAAAACAGGCTCTTTCAGCAACTGAAAACTGATGGTTTCTTTATCAATTCTCTGCCCGAAAACAGACTGAACCGAAAACAAAACAACCGGAAAAAGTAAATTTAATTTCTTCATATATCTATTTAGATTCCGGGCAAAAGTAAAATAAATTATTAATAAAACACTTTTTGTATCTATTATTAAGGAAATATTCACTTTACAGGAGTTCTTAAAGCAAATCATTCAACTCAACCCGTTAAAATTCTTTCTTTACAAGCTTTATTTTATTATTGAGAAATTATATCTTATTTTTGCCATACAAATTTTTTGAACAATGCCGAATATTTCAAACAGAGCACTCCACATGCCGCCATCGCCGGTAAGAAAATTGGTTCCTTTTGCCCTAAAAGCGAAGCAGAAAGGGACAAAAGTTTATCATCTTAATATCGGGCAACCGGATATTGAAACTCCGGAAACGGCACTTAATGCTTTAAAGAATATTGATTTAAAAGTATTGGAATATGCTCTTTCTGAAGGAAATATCGACTACAGAAAAGCACTTACAGAATATTATCACTCTTTGGATTTCACAGATCTTACACCGGATAATTTCATTGTAACCAACGGAGGATCAGAAGCTTTAAATTTCGCCATCTCTACTTTATGTGATGATGGTGATGAAGTAATTATTCCTGAACCTTATTATGCCAATTATAATGGATTTACAAGTACTTTCAATGTAAATGTAGTAGCGATTCCTTCTACCATCGATACTGGTTTTGCACTTCCTCCGGTTGAAGAATTTGAGAAAAAAATCACTGAAAAAACAAGAGCCATCGTTATCTGCAACCCCGGAAATCCTACCGGTTATCTTTATACCCGTGAAGAACTTCAGAAATTAGCAGAGATTGCTTTAAAATATGACATCGTTGTTATTTCAGACGAAGTATACAGAGAGTATGTTTACGACGGAAAACAGCAGGTTTCTATGCTGGCTTTTCCTGAACTGGCAGAAAACTGCATCATTATCGATTCAGAATCAAAACGTTACTCAATGTGCGGCGTAAGAATCGGATGTATGATTACCCGTTCTAAAAAAATTCACGATGCGGCGATGCTTTTCGCACAGGCAAGATTAAGTCCTGTTTTACTGGGACAGATCGCGGCAACGGCGGCTCACCAAAATGACGGAGCTTACATCAGAGCGGTAAGAGAAGAATATACCCACAGAAGAAATGTTCTGGTAGATTTACTGAACGCCATTCCGGGAGTAATCTGCCCAAAACCGAAAGGCGCATTCTACTGCGTTGCGGAACTTCCGGTAGACGATACTGAAAAGTTTGCTCAGTGGCTTCTGGAAAGCTATTCCCACAATAACGAAACGATTATGGTGGCTCCTGCAGGAGGATTCTACAGCAATCCGGAACTGGGGAAAAAGCAGGTAAGAATTGCTTACGTTCTGAAAGAGGAAGATTTAAGAAGAAGCGCAGCAATCCTTAAAGATGCTCTTGAAAAATACAAATCAGAATTCAGTCTTTAATTTAAAAGAACATAATATGTCAGCAATAAAATATCATAGTTTGAAATTGTTCTCACTATTTATTTTATTGCTGATATTTTTTTCATGTAACAGCAAGAAGGAAGAAAATTATTCCGGAAACGCCAACGAAATTATTTCGATAAGCTATTCGGATATCGGTGGAGATCTCGGAAATTATAAAATCGTAAAAGTTAACAAAGATTCTGTTTTTGCAGAACAGGGAGTTTCAGCAAAGAAAATCCACAAAGAATGGAAATCTGCAATAACGCCGCAAATCTGGAAAAGAGTAACGGCGTCTCTTAATGTAAAAACATTAGATAAAATCGAAAGTTCTCCCAGCAAACAGCCGGTTGACGGATTTGATGAAACTTTCCAGATCAGAACGCCGAATAAATACCATGTTTATGTAAATTCGTATTCAGATACTATTTATTATCAACAGCTTCAGAAATTAAAAGACCAGATTAACGCCCTTCTTCCAACAGAATATAACTAAAATAATGCACGAAAATTATTCACTAAAGCCATACAATACTTTCGGGGTAGATGTAAAAACAAGATATTTCACCGAAATACATACCGTTGAAGAACTGAAAGAAGCCATTAGTTTCTCCAATTCTCATTCGCTTACTACTTTATTTTTAGGAGGCGGAAGCAATGTTTTATTTACAAAAGATTTTGACGGATTGGTGATTAAATTAAACCTGAAAGGAATTTCCGTGCTGCCTGTAAATGAGAACGAAGTTCTGGTTACCGCAAAAGCAGGCGAAAACTGGCACGAATTCGTGATGTTCTGTCTGGATAATAATTTTGGCGGACTGGAAAACCTTTCCTTAATTCCGGGGAATGTAGGAACATCGCCGATGCAGAATATCGGAGCTTATGGAACTGAAATTAAAGATGTTTTTTATGACTGCAAGGTTTTAAATCTTGAAACGCTGGAAATTGAAACTTTTGATCTTGAAAAATGCAGATTCGGGTACAGAGACTCAATTTTTAAGCAGGAAGGAAAAGGTAAATATGTGATTTTAGAAGTTTCGTTCAGACTTACCTTCCGAAATCATAAAATTAAAACAGAGTACGGCGCAATACAGTCTGAACTTAAAAGTTCAGGTATTGAAAATCCTACGATTCAGGATGTTTCCAGAGCGGTTATCAATATCCGACAAAGCAAATTACCCGATCCTAAAGAAACAGGAAATGCGGGAAGTTTCTTTAAAAATCCTACGATTCCTTTGGCTCAGTTTGAAACATTACAGCAGAAATTTGAAAATATTCCGGGATATCCGAACGGAAATTCTGTAAAAGTTCCTGCAGGATGGCTGATTGAACAATCCGGCTGGAAAGGAAAACAAATAGGAAATGTTGCCTCTCACAAATTACAGGCTCTGGTTATCGTTAACGCAACAGGAAACGCAACCGGAAAGGAAATTTTTGATTTTTCGACGGAGATTATTAATTCTGTGAAAGAAAAATTCGGGATTGAACTGGAAAGGGAGGTGAATATTATTTAAAAACATTTCCAAAAAGAACTTTTAATTTGTCATAAGAAATTAATCACAAAAACTATTTAAAATCCAACCTTTTGTGATATTCGTGATTTTAAACAATTTTACTAACTTTAGAACTAATTATCAGAATAATAAAAACACACAAATATGAAAATAGCAATTCTCGGAGCCGGAAATATGGGCTTATCCTTTTCAAAGTCTTTTTTGAAATACGAACTGATAAAGCCTGAAAGCCTTCATTTAATTACAAGAAACCAGTCTAAATTTTCAAAAATCTCGGAAGAATTTCCAAAGTCTAAAATCTCTACTTTCGATGAAGTGAAAGATTTAGACGCAGATTTAATTATCATCGCCGTAAAACCTCAGGATTTTCAGCACGTAGCGGAAAATTTCCGGTTTCAGTTAAAAGAAAACCAGATGGTTTTATCGATTATGGCAGGAATTAAAATCGAGAAAATTCAGAAATTATTAAATCATCCATTGGTTGTAAGAGCCATGCCCAACTCTCCTACTCTTCTCGGAATGGGAATTACAGGCTACACTTCTGCGGAAGGAATTTCTTTCAGCCAGTTAATTAATATCGAACGGTTATTAAATTCTACCGGAAGATCTGTTTATCTGGAAAATGAAGAATTGTTGGACAGTGTTACGGCGCTTTCGGGAAGCGGACCTGCTTATTTTTACTACATTATCGATGCTATGATAAAAGCAGGCGTAGAAATGGGAATCGAGGAAAATCTTTCCCAGCTTTTTGTGAAACAGACGATGTTGGGAGCGTATCATTTAATCAACAATTCGGATAAAAGTCTGGAAGAACTCATAAAAGATGTGGCTTCCAAAGGCGGAACCACCGAAGCTGCCCTGAAATCATTTAATGAAAATAATTTAAAGGAAATTCTGAAGAACGGAATTCTGAGTGCAGAAAAACGTGCGAAAGAACTGAATGGATAATCAGACTTTTTCAGAGGATAAATGAAAATCGACTTCAGCCTGAATTTATACTAAGTTTTGGCTAAAGCCGATTTTCTTTCTTATTATTAAATTGGGCTAAAACTATTTCCAGTGATGTATTCTTAAATATTTTAAATCATCCCGTTTGGAAATCGTTTTTCGATAAAATTCTTCATTAAAAAGCCTAAAAATACGCCAAAAGTATTCAGAATAATATCATCCACTTCAAAAATCCCCATTCTGGAAAAGTACTGAATTGCTTCCACAATGGTAATTGAAGAAATAAACGTAAAAAGGAGATTCTGTAAATCCTGAAGTCTGGGAAAAATCCAGCCGAGAAATCCGAAAGGAATAAACATCACCACATTTCCCGCAACAATAGTCACTATTTCTTTCCATGAAATACATCCTTTAATGAAATTGATGGTAGAAAATATCGGCTCTATGGTTAACAGATTATCTTCCATCTGCGTTCTGCCCATCCCGAAAAACATGAGGTACAGCAAAAACAGGGTATAAGGAACGATAATGATTTTATAAAATTTCTTTAACATCGTTTGCAAATTTATTCATTTCAAAAACATTAAATTTGTATGTTAAATCAATTTAATGAAATACGTTTTACTTACGCTCATTTCAGCGATGCTTTTGTCCGTTTCGTGGCCTACTTACGGAGTTCCGTTTTTTATATTTTTTGCGCTTGTTCCGCTTTTAATGATGGAACACGGCGTCTCCAAATTTTCAGATTACAGCAGAAAAAGCTGGGTCGTTTTCGGACTTTCCTACCTCTGTTTTGTGATTTGGAATGTGGTAACAACAGGATGGCTTTATGGTTCAAAAAATCCGGACGGAAGCCATTCTATGATGGCGGTTGTATTTCCGGTATTGGTCAATTCTTTTCTGTATTCATTGGTTTTCCAATGCTATCACTGGTACAAAAATGCACAGGGAACCTATTGGGGTTTAGGATTTCTGATCGCGATCTGGATGAGCTTTGAAAAGTTCCATTTAGGCTGGGAATTAACATGGCCATGGCTGAATCTGGGAAATGTTTTTTCCGATTATCCTAAACTTATCCAGTGGTACGATACTTTAGGAGCGACCGGCGGAAGTTTCTGGATTTTATTAATTAATGTCCTGATTTTCTATACAATCAGAATTTGGGAAGCGGGGAGAAAAAGAAAAGAACTCATTAAAAACACATCCATTGTTGCCGCTTTAATCATTATTCCGATGATTATTTCTGTGGTGAAATATAATAATTTTGACGAAAAACCAATCGGAAGCGTTAATGTACTGATGCTTCAGCCTGATCTGGATCCGTATGCAGAAAAATACACGCAGGACAGCTTAACAATTGAAAACGATCTTCTAAGCCTTGCAGAAAGAAATTCCAAAACAAAAATAGACTATTACATCGCTCCCGAAACTGCGCTTCCGGGAAGAGGTTCTATTTCGGAAACCGCTTTTGAAAAGAGTGTTATTTTAAACAATCTTAAAGGATTTTTAGCCAAACATCCGGGTTCGGTTTTCGCAACTGGAATTTCTTCGCATCATTTTTTTACAAGTGAAAAAAATCTGCCAAAAGAAGCTTACCAGATTCATACAGGACTTTGGGTGGAAAGTTTTAATTCGGCGGTACAGGTTATTCCGAACCAGAAAGTAGAAGTATATCATAAAGGAAAGCTGGTTCCGGGCGTGGAAATCTTCCCTTATATGAACTATTTAAAGCCACTTCTGGGCGATGCAATGATTAATCTGGGCGGAACGGTTGCTTCTTTGGGAACCGATAAAGAAAGGGTTGCCTTTTCAAATCCTTTCAACAAAGGAAAAATGGCTCCGATCATCTGTTATGAAAGTATTTATGGAGAATTTACGGGAGAGTATGTAAAAAAAGGCGCAAACTTTTTAGCCATTATGACGAACGATTCTTGGTGGGGCGTTACAGAAGGACATAAACAGCTTCTTTCCTACGCAAAATTAAGAGCTATTGAAACCCGAAGAGAAATTTCAAGAGCAGCAAACAGCGGAATTTCCGCTCATATTAATGCGAAAGGGGAAATCATGGAAGATACTTTTTACGGCGATAAAACTGCTTTATTTTCTAAAATAAACCTGTATGACGGGATGACTTTTTATACAAGATCAGGAGATCTTTTATCCAGATTCTCCGTTTTTGCTTTAGGATTTCTGCTGTTTTATTTTTTAATCCGCTGGTTTCAGAGAAAGACAAAGAAGGCTTAAAAATTATTATTTCGGGAATATGAAATATATCATTCCTGAAGCCAATGCGTACTATGAGTGATATTAACATGAAATCCGAATGATTAATGCATAAGTTATTTATAAATAATTTTGTAAAAGATTTGTCTATCTGAAAAATTCTTCGTTATTTTGCACACTCAAATATTATAGTACAAATAAGAACATCGAGATATGTCAAGAATTTGCCAAATAACAGGAAAGCGTGCAATGGTTGGTAACAACGTTTCTCACGCTAATAACAAAACGAAGCGTCGTTTTGAAATTAACTTATTAGAGAAGAAATTTTACCTTCCGGAGCAGGATAAGCACGTAACACTGAAAGTATCAGCTCATGGATTGAGAGTGATTAACAAAATTGGAATCGAGGAAGCTATTGAAAGAGCGACTAGAAACGGATTGATAAAAAAGAACTAAATCATGGCAAAAAAAGGAAACAGAGTTCAAGTAATCCTTGAATGTACAGAGCACAAAGAGAGCGGTATGCCGGGAATGTCAAGATACATTTCTACTAAAAATAAAAAGAACACTACAGAGAGATTGGAATTGAAAAAATACAATCCTGTTCTTAAGAAAGTTACAGTTCACAAAGAAATCAAGTAATTTATAAAATATAATTTACCATGGCAAAGAAAGTAGTAGCAACCCTACAAACCGGGTCTAAAAAAATGACCAAAGTTGTGAAAATGGTGAAGTCTTCTAAATCAGGAGCTTACGTTTTCGAAGAAAAAGTAATGAATGCAGACGAAGTTGACGGTTATTTGAAGAAATAATCTCCACTTTATTTACAATATAAAAAACTACTCATATTTTGGGTAGTTTTTTTGTTATCTTTGCTTTTAATCTAGCTGGAAGGTCAGAAGCCGGATGCTCGAAGTTCGCCATAAAACTTAAAAATAAGGTTTTAAACTTCAGCCTCCATCTCCTTACTTTCATCATAAACATTAAATTCCATAATTCATAAGATGAGTTGGTTTAAAAATATTTTTAAAAAAGAAGAAAAAGAAACGTTAGATAAAGGATTGGAAAAATCCAGCCAGGGTTTCTTTGAAAAAATGACGAAAGCCGTAGTCGGCAAAAGCAAAGTAGATGATGAAGTTCTTGATGATCTTGAAGAAATCCTGATTGCTTCCGACGTTGGCGCATCTACCACCATCAAAATTATAGAAAGAATTGAAGAGCGCGTTGCAAGAGACAAATACGTCGGCGTAAGCGAACTTGATAAAATCCTCCGTGAAGAAATTTCAGGTCTTCTGCTTGAAAATCCTCACGCCGGAACCGGAAACATCGATGCCTCCAAGAAACCTTACGTTATTATGGTTGTCGGCGTAAACGGGGTAGGAAAAACAACTACCATCGGAAAATTGGCTCACCAGTTTACAACAGAAGGAAAGAAAGTGGTTTTAGGCGCTGCAGACACCTTCAGAGCCGCTGCGGTGGATCAACTGGTAATCTGGAGCCAGAGAGTCGGAGTTCCTATCGTAAAGCAGGAGATGGGCTCAGATCCGGCTTCCGTTGCTTTTGATACGGTACAGAGTGCCGTTGCCCAAAATGCAGACGTGGTTATTATTGATACGGCAGGAAGACTTCACAACAAGATCAATTTAATGAATGAGCTTTCTAAAATCAAGAGAGTAATGCAGAAGGTTATTCCGGATGCGCCTCATGAGATTTTACTGGTTCTTGACGGTTCTACCGGACAGAATGCTTTTGAACAGGCAAAACAGTTTACAGCCGCTACGGAAGTAAATGCTTTAGCGGTAACCAAACTCGACGGAACAGCGAAAGGAGGAGTTGTGATCGGGATTTCAGATCAGTTCCAGATTCCTGTGAAATATATAGGTGTCGGAGAAAAGATGCAGGACCTGCAGTTGTTTAATGGTACGGAGTTTGTAGATTCATTTTTCAAAAAAAGATAACAGCTCATATTTTTTTATAAATTAGCTGTATCTATTAACACTAATTTTAAAAAAATAATTATTATGTTCACATTTATTCTTTGGATTATTTTCGGACTGGTTGTAGGTGCTTTGGCTAAAATGATAATGCCTGGCAAACAAAATATGGGTTGGCTAATGACCTGTATTTTAGGAATCATCGGAGCTTTTGTCGGTGGGTTTATTGCCAATGCCATATTTGGCGGCGGCGGAGCAAGCGATGAAAGAATGTTTCACTTCTGGCCCATTATTTTTTCAGTGGGAGGCGCTTTAATCGTTCTGTGGATTTACGGAATGCTTACGAAGAAAAGCTAAGTTTGATTAGCCATAAAAAATTAAAACGGCGGATTTGAAATTCAAATCCGCCGTTTCTTTGTACAATATATAATTTAGTTAGTTGATTTTAATCTGGTAAGGCATTTCCATTTTCACTTCAGACTGTAGTTTTCTTTCTTCCACGATCTGCTCTAAAAGTTCATAATTTGCTTTTCCAATTTTGTTTTTTACCACTCTTGCAGAGATATCCTCTTCATTAAGATCTTTAAAAATCTGCTCGAAAGGCGTCATGCTTTTAGGATAAGAAGAAACTGCGTAAGACTTTAAACCGGCTTTCTGAGCGGCAAATTTCACGGCATCATTCAATGTTCCCAATTCATCTACAAGACCGATTTGTTTAGCTCTGGTTCCGCTCCATACTCTTCCTCCACCTACACTGTCGATCTGTTCGAAAGTCTGTTTTCTGTTCTGCGTTACAAAATGAACGAATCTTTTATAAGTTCCTTCCACACTTCTGGTAATTAAGCTTACTCCGTAAGGCGTAACTCCGTTTAAAGAAGAATAATATTGAGAATTCGCATTGGTAGAGACAATATCGGAACGGATTCCGTTTTTATTCGCAATATCTTTGAAGTAAGGAATCACTCCGAAAACTCCGATAGAACCCGTAAGCGTGTTTGGCTCAGAATAAATTTTATCTGCCGCCATTGCGATGTAATACCCTCCCGAAGCTGCATAGTCACCAAAAGATACAATTAATGGTTTTTTCTTTTTCAACTGCTGCAATTCGAATAAAATCTCATCCGAAGCATTTGCACTTCCTCCCGGAGAATTAATTCTGAAAACAACCGCCTTTACTTTATCGTTATCCTGAAGCTCTTTAATGTATTTAATATATTTCTCGGAATGGATATCGTTATAATCGTCTCCACCGTTAATGGAACCTGAAGCATACAAAACTGCTACTCTGTCTCCCGATTTTTCATCATCAGAATAAGAAGCAATATATTTTCCTAAAGAAATTTTATTCAGCTTATCGTCTCCTGATAAATTTAACTTCAATTTAATTAATTGATCGTATTCTGTTTTCTGAATTAATTTGTCCACCAGTTTATATTTTAAACTTAAATCAGGAATCATTCCATACAAACTGTCGACCACCGTTCTGAACTGAGCCGTATCCATCTTTCTGGAAACCGCCATTCTTGAAGAAGTGTTTTTCCAGATATCATTTAAAAGCGTGCTTAGCTGCTCTTTATTTTCCGGAGAAATATCGTTTCTTAAAAAAGGTTCAACCGCAGATTTAAATTTTCCGTGACGGATAACTTCAATCCCGATTCCGTATTTGTCGGCAAAATCTTTATAAAAAGCGACTTCTGTTGCCAAACCTTTAAGCTCGATCATTCCCGAAGGATTAAGATAATACTGATCTGCAACCGATCCTAAATAATAAGCTGCCTGAGAAACCGTATTTCCATAAGCATACACAAATTTTCCGCTCTTTTTAAAATCCTGAATAGCATTTCTGAGATCATCGATCTGGGTAATTCCTGCATTCAAATAATCGGCTTCAATACTTATTCCTTTAATATTATCATCCGTTTTTGCTTTTTCGATGGCTTCGATGGCATCATAAATCAAAACATTTTTAGTCTGATCGCTAATATTAAAAAGCCCTTTCTGTTCCTCTGTAGGACTGTCTATTATATTAGTTTTTAAATTAATGGTAAGGACAGAATTTTTCTTTACAACCACAGATTTCTCACTTCCCATCGCGCTGAACACCAGCATAATGATGAAAAAGAAGAAAAACACAGCGCCTAAAATGACAATAGCCACTATATTTGCCAGTACATTTTTAAAAAAACTTTTCATAAATCAATCATTTTACGATATGTCGCAACATAAAGTCGTTTTGTTACTCGGAAGTAATCTTGGAGATCAAAAAAAAAATCTGGAAACAGCCATAGAAAAACTGCAAACCGGTGAAAATGAAATATTACAATTAAGTGAATTTTTAATATCTGACCCCGTAGAATTTGCCAGTTCTAATATTTTTTGTAATATTGCAGTGATAATGTTTACTCGTCTTTCGCCGATTCAACTGCTTGATTTTGTTAAAAGTATTGAAAAAGAAATGGGAAGAGCTAACGATTCTAAAGCTTCAGGAGGATATTCTGATAGAGTAATAGACATAGATATCGTTATGTACAATGAATTAAAATTTGTCTCAGAAAGATTGGAAATCCCTCACAAAAAGCATCTTTTTGAAAGAGAATTTTCAAAAATATTATTAAGCAATTTTATCAAATAAAACATAAAACATATTGTATGAAATTAGGTTTATTATTATTGGCTACGTTGCCTATTGCTGCTTACGCACAAGATAGTATAGCTGTTACTTCAAATGATAGGTATCCCAATACATTTTCTTCAGGTTCTGCCAATGTTCAACCTTTCGACACAAAAGCTAAAAGATTCAACGACTGGTCTGTATCAGTAGGTGGAGGTGCAGCCTTTATGGTGCATTCTGATCTGAAGTCTATTACAGATAAAAAAATCAACTGGGGATACAATTCATATGTGAGTTTAGACAAACAGATTACCCATGTTGTAGGAATCAGCCTTATCTATCAGAGAGGGGAAACCAATCAGAGAGGACAGCTGGAAGGAGCTGCAGGTGTAGCTGCCGGAGTTGCAGAAGCAAAAACGAAATATAACCAGATTGCTTTAATGGGAGATGTAAACTTTTCTAACCTTTTAAGAAGAGTAGACAATCATTCTCCTTACAGATGGGCACTACATGGTTATGCAGGTGTTGGTTTAATGAATTTCAATACTTCTTTGTATGATAATAATGAATTCAGATGGAGCACTACTCCTGCAAGAATTCCTTTATTCATCAATCAAAAGTTAGACATCAACTCAATCTATTATCAGATTGGTGCAGGTTTGAAATATAAAGTTTCAAAACTTATCGACATTGAAGCCAGAACAATGTATATCATCAGTGGAGACGACGAATTCGACGGTGGTGGTAATGCAGGTCCTGCAGATTACGATGTTACTTCAAAAGTTTCAAAGTATAATATGCTTGATAAAAGAAGATCTGATAACGCATGGACGGTAAACCTGGGAGTTTCTTTCAAATTGGGAAAACACAATTCTCACCTTGCTTGGCATGATCCTTTACAGGAAGCTTATTACAGAACCAATGTTTTGGAAAATAAAAGCACAGAACTTGTAGTATGTGAAAAAGGTGATCTTGATAACGACGGTGTTTGCGACGATTGGGACAGACAGCTTGATACTCCTGCAGGAGCAAGAGTAGACGGAGCCGGAGTTGCTTTAGATATGGATCTGGATGGCGTAATCGATTTATACGATAAGTGTGTAACTGTTCCGGGACCGGTAGAAAACCAAGGTTGTCCTACTACAACTAAATAACGATAACTAAATCATTTAATTAACTAAATAAAAAATACACTATGAAATTAAGTTTAGCAATTGTTGCATTAGCACTTACTGTTCCTACAGTTGCCTTTGCACAGGACTCAACTGCAGTAGTTTCAAACGGACAATATCCAAATACGTTTTCTTCGGGCTCTGCAAATGTTTCCCCGTTTACCAATAAATCTAAAAGATTTAACGATTGGGCAATCTCTTTCGGTGCTGGTGTACCATTAGTTCAATCTGCAGACTTAACATCTATAAAAAGCGGAAACGGTAAAAACCTTTTTGGTTATTCTGCATATGTAAGTATTGATAAAGCCATTACTCATGCTTTCGGTCTTAATTTACAATACGACAGAGGAGAAACAAGACAGGGATGGTTTAATACAAAAGATTCTGCGCCTTCTGACGCTTCAGCGTATCAACGTGTAGCTGCAAGAACGCAATATGATGCAATCTCATTATTAGGAGACATTAACTTCTCAAACCTATTCAGAAGAGTGGATAACCATTCTCCTTACAGATGGGCTTTACATGGATATGCAGGTATCGGAACTTTAGCCTACAGAGCTTATCAGAAAGATGATAAAGGACAAAGATTGGCAACGGAAATCAAGCCGTTCCAACTTGGATCTATGTTTGCTCAGGCAGGTGCCGGTGTGAAATTTAAAGTAAACAGAAGAATCGATATCGAAGGTAGAGTAATGTATGCCGTTACCGGTGATGATGAATTTGACGGTGGAGGAGACAAATACAGCACGATCAACCAACGTGAAGAGCAGGTTTCTGATAACTTCTTCAACGCTACTTTAGGGGTTTCTTTAAAACTTGGAAAACACGAATCTCATTTAATGTGGCACGATCCGCTTCAGGAAATCTATTATAAATTAGATGTTTTAGCTAACAAAAATCAGGATATCGAAGTTTGTAAAAAAGGAGATCTTGATAACGATGGTGTTTGCGACGATTGGGACAGACAGCTTGATACTCCTGCAGGTGCAAGAGTGGACGGTGCGGGTGTAGCTCTTGATACTGATCTTGACGGTGTAATCGATCTATATGATAAGTGTGTAACCGTTCCGGGACCGGTTGAAAACCAAGGTTGCCCTACAACAGCTCCTACTCCGGTTGGACCAGTTGATGAAAAAGAGACAAAATTAGATGGAATTGAATTTGATCTGAATTCAGACAGAATTTTACCTTCTAACACTCCAATTCTTAACAACGCTGTAAATTACATTAATTCTTCCAGTGGATCTTACACTGTAGTTGGAGCAACAGATACGAGAGCTTCTGATGCATACAACCAAAAACTTTCTGAAAGAAGAGCGAACAACGTAAAAGATTATTTAATTAAAAACGGAGTTCAATCCGGTAAACTTAACGCAGTAGGTAGAGGTGAAAAAGACCTTAAATATCCTGAATGCGACCCTGCTACTAAATGTCCTGAATGGAAAAACAGAGCAAACAGAAGAGTTTACTTCGAAGCTAAATAATAAAAATTTATTATTAAATATATAAAAGCCATGCATTGCGTGGCTTTTTTTGTCAGAATACTTTTATTACTTTTATCCTATGATTTCTCAGCAAGATTTTCAAGAGTTAAAATTTAAAACCCTGAAACATTTTTGGGGATATGATGGTTTTCGTGATTCTCAGGAAGCGATTATCGATTCTGTTATCAACGAAAAAGATACTCTTGTCCTGTTGCCAACCGGAGCCGGAAAATCACTTTGTTATCAGCTTCCTGCCTTATTAAAAGAAGGAACCTGTCTTGTAATTTCCCCTTTATTGGCACTGATGAAAGATCAGGTAAATCAATTAAAATCGAGAGGAATTGAAGCCGAATATCTGTCTTCGGAACTGGATGAGTATGATGCAGAAAATATCTATGACCGATGCAAAGAAGGACTTACAAAAATGCTGTATGTCTCTCCTGAACGAATCACCAACAAGCAGTTCCTCCAGAATATTGAAGAAATCGAACTGTCTTTTATCGCAGTTGATGAGGCGCACTGTATCTCAGAATGGGGACAGGATTTCCGCCCGAGTTATCAGAATATCAAAGAATTCAGAAAAAATAACCCTAAAATTCCTTGTCTGGCTTTAACGGCAACTGCTACGCCAAAAGTTTTGGAGGAAATAAAATTAAAACTGGAACTAAAAAATCCGCAGGTTTTTCAGAAAAGTTTTAAAAGAGACAACATCAAAATTTTCATGGAAGAAGTTTCGGATAAATTTCAGAAAGTATATGATATTTTAAAATTCTCGAATGAAGCAGGAATTGTTTATGTGAGAACAAGAAAAGAAGCCGAACTCCTCAGTGAATTTCTGAAAAAAAATCAGCTTAAAAATGTAGATTATTTTCACGCAGGTTTATCCACGAAAGAAAAAAACACGAAACAGGAAGTATGGAACAGAAGCAATAATCATGTCTTAATTTCCACCAATGCATTCGGGATGGGAATTGATAAAGATAATGTCCGTTTTGTACTGCACTACTCTCCTGCTCCTTCCATTGAAAATTATTATCAGGAAATCGGGCGTTCCGGAAGAGACGGAAAAGAAAGTTTCGCATTTCTGCTTTGGAATAAGCAGGAACTTTTAAATTTTGATCAGATTTTAAAAAACCAGATTCCCAATAAAGCTGAATTTCTAAAAATCGTTACCTACCTCTACTCTATTTTTCAGGTTGCCGAATTTGAGCTTCCGGAAAAAGTTTTTCAACTGAATATCAACGGAATTTATAATTTCACGAAACTTTCCAATGCGAAGATCAGAAATGTTCTCAATTTTCTTCACAATCAGGAAATAATTTATTTCAACGAACATAAAAGTCTTTCATCGCTTCAGCTATTAATGGAAGCCCATGAAATTGATCAGTTGCCCAGAAAAGATGCCTATTTTTTAGAACTGATGCTTCGTACCATTTCCGGAATTACTACACATAAAGTGATGTTCAGCGAACAGCAGGTAAGTGGAAAAATCGGATCCAGTGTGGAATTGATCAAAGAAAGATTAAAAGAACTTCAGCAAAAAGGCTATGTGGAATATATTGACGGTGCTTTATCGAGCATTAAATTTTTAAAACCAAGAGACGAAAGATTAAACGGATCCATTTACTGGAAACTTTTTGAACATATTCAGAAAAATAAAATCCAGAAGTGGGAAGAAATGAAATTTTACATCGAAGATGATAAATACTGTAAAATGAAGCTCATTTTGAACTATTTTGGTGAAAAAAATGCTAAAAACTGCGGGCAATGTTCGGTATGTGAACGAAACAAACAGTCGATTTTCGGGAAAAATATTTCCCAGCAGATCCTCAATTTGCTCGGCAAAAGACCGGCAACGATTGAAGAACTTTCTATTCAGCTGAGCTATCATTCCAAAGAGAATATTCTGGAAAATTTAATTTTTCTGCTGGATACCGGAAAAGTAAAAATGCTGAACTTCAGAACGTATGCTTTGGCGTAAGATCTTTTCTCATCTCTTAAAAATAACGGAATTGGCATTTTAACTGAGATACTTCGTTGAGTTCAGTATGACATTTTTCTGATATCAACTCTCAATTTTAAAATCAAATCTTTCAATCCTTCATCAAAGACCTTATCTTTGCAGTATGAAATCATTGAAAGTTGTATTTTTAGGAACTCCGGAGTTTGCCAAAGCATCTCTGGAAGCGATTCATCGTTCTCATCATGAAGTTGTAGGTGTCGTAACGGTTGCGGATAAAGCGAGCGGACGCGGACAGAAAATCAATCAGTCTCCGGTAAAAGTTTTTGCCGTAGAAAATAATCTTCCTGTTTTTCAGCCTGAAAAACTGAGAAATCCTGAATTTTTAGAGGAATTAAGAAAACTGGAAGCCGATGTTTTTGTGGTGGTCGCTTTCAGAATGATGCCGAAAGTTTTATTTGAAATGCCTAAAATGGGAACATTCAATCTTCATGCTTCCTTACTTCCCGATTACAGAGGTGCAGCGCCGATCAATTACGCAATTATCAACGGAGAAGAAAAATCCGGAGCTACAACCTTTTTTATCAATGAAAAAATAGATGAAGGAAATATTCTCCTTCAGGAAGAACTCCCTATTTTACCGGATGAAAATGCGGGAAGCCTTCACGACAGACTCATGGAAATGGGCTCTGAGCTTGTGGTAAGAACATTAGACGGATTGGCAGAAAACTCAATCACCGAAAAACCGCAGCCGGAAGTTGAGCATCCGAAAAATGCGTTTAAAATTTTTAAAGAAGATACAAGAATCGACTGGACGAAAAATTCGAAAGAAATTCATCAGTTTATTTTGGGTATGTCTCCTTATCCTGCGGCATTCACCACTTTAAAGATAGGCGAAGAAGAAAAAGGACTTAAAATTTTTGGTGGAAAATTTGAAATTTCAGATCATGGAAAAACAGCCGGAAGTCTGGAAATTTCTAAAAATGAATTTAAGATCTACACCCAAGACGGAGAATATTTTCCATCAGAATTACAGCTTGAAGGAAAAAAGAGAATGAATATCAAAGATTTTCTGAATGGTTTCAGAAATTTCGACGAAATAAAAATGGCTTGAGAAATCAAGCCATTTTTATTTCGTCGAAGTGAATTGTCAACAGTGAATTTATTTCATTATCAATTTTAGCATTGCAAAAATTCACTTGCAGAGCAAAATTGACCATTCACAATTCACATTTTATAGTTGCACCATTTCCGTTACCTCAACGTCATATCCGCCAACCTGCGGCTTCACATTAGGATTCTGGGTGATTACTTTAAATTTATTAATTCCCAGATTTTTCAGAATCTGTGTTCCGATTCCGTAATCTCTGTAGTTGAATGCCAAAGTCGGATGTTGCTGTTGTCCGTCCTGATAATTCAGGAACTGCTGAAGCTTTCTTAATGTATTTTCAGAGCTTGAAACATTATTAATGAAAACAATGGCTCCTTTTCCTGCTTCATTCACCATTGAGGTTACTTTTTCCAACTGAGGTTTTTCGCCGTTATTTAATCTCGTTAACACATCAAAATAAGAATCTGATGACTGAACTCTTACCAAAACAGGCTCATCAACAGTCCAGGAACCCTTCGTTAAAGCAAAATGGATCTGATCGTTGGATGTTTCTCTGAAAGCGAAGAAATCGTAATCTCCGTAAGCCGTTTTTACTTTTCTTTCTTCAATTCTCTCAATAAGATTTCCTTTTTTAAGCTGATAATGAATTAGATCTTCAATGGAAACAATTTTCATATCGTGTTTCTGTGCAAAAGCATAAAGCTCCGGCAAACGCGACATCGAACCGTCTTCATTCATGATTTCACAGATTACGCCTCCTTCTTTTAAACCGGCAAGACAAGTTAAATCAATTGCCGCTTCTGTATGTCCTGCTCTTTTCAGAACACCTCCTTTTTTTGCTCTCAATGGGAAAATATGACCGGGACGCATGAAATCTGTCGGTTTAGATTTTTCATCCATCAAAGCCAGAATGGTTTTCGCTCTGTCGCTTGCAGAAATTCCTGTGGAAGTTCCGTTTCCTAAAAGGTCTACAGAAACGGTGAAAGCTGTTTCTTTCGGATCGCTGCTTCGGCTTACCATTACTTCAAGACCAAGCTCATCACATCTTTTTTCGGGAAGCGGCATACAGATAAGACCTCTTCCGTGAAGCGCCATAAAGTTGATAATTTCCGGTGTTGTAAGTTCTGCTGCACAAAGAAAATCGCCTTCGTTTTCTCTGTCTTCATCATCCACTACTATGATTATTTTACCATTTTTAAGGTCTTCTATTGCCTCTGGAATAGTATTTAACTTAATATCAGACATTTTTACTTTTTAAATTTGTGCAAAGATACTCATAAAAATAAGCATCGCCAATAATATAAACTCTTTATTATCTGCCGAACACAGAGTTGTAAATATTTCCGGATTTAAGTTTAAAAAACACACTATTTATTTTCGGAGTTCAAACGCTTTAAAATAACTGATCGCAAATGCTCTTCATTCTTGTCTCCCCAATTTCCCAATGCAGAAATTACAGGAATCAGCGTTTTTCCCAGTTCAGTAAGGCTGTATTCTACTTTGGGCGGTACAACAGGGTAAATTTTTCTGGTAATTAATTCGTGCTCTTCGAGTTCTTTTAACTGAATATTCAACACCCGTCTTGTTGCATCGGGTATTTTGCGCTGCAGTTCACTGGGACGCAAATGACCTTCATTAATGAACCACAGTAAACGGATTTTCCATTTGCCGTACAATACTTCGCCAATAAGATCCAAACCACAATTCAGATTGGGTAAAATTTTTCTCTCATACATTACCACAAAGTTAAACCTATGTTCCAAAATGTACAATAGGGGAAAAATTTACCCCTATATGAATCGTATTTCCGTACTTGTAAGGACTGTACATAAGTCTGAACTTTGTCCTAAAGATTTTAGCAATGAAACAGGATTTTAATTTCAATAACGAATTATCAGGTAAAACGGCCTTGGTAACAGGAGGAACAAAAGGAGCCGGAAAAGCGATTGCAGAACGGCTTTCAAACGCAGGTGCAAAAGTAATTATCACAGCAAGAAACCCACCGGAAATCTCTGATGACAACCACTATTTCATTTCAGCAGATTTAAGTACAGTAACAGGAACCGAAAAAGTGGTGGAAGAAGTTTTAGCAACATTTGGAAGGCTGGATATTCTGGTTAACAATCTGGGGGGTTCCGAAACAAAAGCCGGTGGTTTTGCGGTTCTGAACGATGAAGACTGGGAACTGTCTATTCAAACTAATTTATTGGCTCCCGTCCGTTTAGACAGAGGATTTCTACCGAAAATGCTTGAGCAAAAAAGCGGTGTGATTATTCATATTGCTTCCATACAGGGCAGATTGCCGCTTTACGATTCTACTTTGCCTTATGCGGCGGCTAAAGCAGGATTAATTAATTACAGCAAAAGTTTATCCAATGAAGTTGCGGCAAAAGGAGTAAGGGTTCTGACCGTTTCACCGGGATGGATCATGACAAGCGCTTCCGAAAAAATGATGGAACGTATTGCAGAAAGCTCAAACATTACAAAAGAACAGGCAACACAAAGTGTAATGGACGCATTGGGCGGAATACCTTTTGGCAGACCTGCACAACCCGAAGAAATTGCCGAACTGGTTGGGTTCTTAGTTTCACCAAGAGCAGGCTATCTTACAGGAACTGAATTCGTAATTGATGGCGGAACCATTCCTACTATTTAATATAATCATCATAAAAAATAAAAAAAATGAATTTACCAAAAGTAATCACCGATTTAGTAAAAGCACAGGACAATTTTGACAGTACAGCTTATACCAACTGCTTTACCGAAGCAGCCGTCGTTTTTGACGAAGGAAAAACATATCACGGGAAAATAGAGATCGAAAACTGGATAGATAAAGCCAACAAAGAATTTCAAGCAACTATGAAACCTTTAGACTATTCAGAAACCAAACAGGAACTGAAAGCCGAAGTCTCGGGCAATTTTCCGGGAAGTCCGATTGTTTTGACTTACCATTACGAGTTTGAGAACGGATTGATTCAATCGCTGAAAATCGTATAAAAGCTACAATAATAAGCTCTTACGTAAAGTCAGAGTAGATTGAAAGCGCGTATTTAAAGATCATCCGTAAGGAATTCAGGAAAAACGATAAAAAAAGTCCGTTCTCATACACTCTGAGACGGACTCTTTTTTATTTTCTGTTAACCTATTGAAGAAGTTTTTATACTAGTTCGCTTCGACCAATAGGGAATTTTTCGCTTTTCTGAAAATACTGTATGATTCCAGTCTTTTCTGATGATCGTAAATATGGGAATTAATCATCAGTTCATCCACATTGAATTTTTCCTGAAAACTTTTCAGCTTCTCTTCAATTTCATTCTGATCTCCGATAAAAGTATATCTCAGTTTCTGCAAAACCATAGATTTTTCCATGGGCGACCAGATGTCGTCCATATCGTCAATCGGCGGTGCAAAAGGCTTTCTGTCGTTTCGGATAATATTAATAAAAGCCTGAAACAATGTTGTGGACATTTTATGAGCTTCTTCCGAAGTTTCTGCTGCTACTCCGTTTACACAGGCAATGATGTAAGGTTTATCTAAATATTTTGACGGTTCAAAGTGTTCCCTGTAAATATTGAAAGCCATTTCCATCTGCTCCGGCGCAAAATGCCCCGCAAAAGCATACGGAAGTCCCAATTCTGCTGCCAAAAAAGCACTGTCTGTACTCGAACCTAAAATATACATCGGAATATCCAGTCCCTCTCCCGGAATTGCACGAACCAAAGCATCACGGTTTTCTTTGGAAAAATATTTCTGTAATTCTAAAATCTGTCTTGGAAACTGCTGATTGATCATTGCAGGATTTCTTCCCAAAGCCTGAGCGGTTAAACCATCCGTTCCCGGAGCTCTTCCCAAACCAAGATCGATTCTGCCGGGAAATAGGGATTCAAGGGTTCCGAATTGTTCGGCAATGACTAATGAACTGTGGTTCGGAAGCATAATTCCTCCGGAACCGACTCTTATTTTTTTTGTTCCGTTGGCGATAAAACCAATCAGAACGGAGGTTGCAGAACTGGCAATGCTTTCCATATTGTGATGTTCGGCAAGCCAGAATCTTTTATAATCTAAATGTTCAGCATGGCTGGCTAAAGATAAGCTGTCCTGAAAAGTATCATGAACAGTTTTTCCCTGCTTTACAGGGGCAAGATCCAATACTGATATTTCAAAATTTTTCATATCGGGATATTCTGTTTAGACAAAAGTATTTCACACACTTTTGTCGGTTTCATTATTTTAAATTTCTACATCACAAAGATAAGACTAATAAACTGCATTAGTTACTTTTTGTAATCGATAGGATTAATGGTGAGGTTCAGGGAAAAACTATGGGGGAAATTTACTTTTTGCAATTGTTTTAGAAACACAATCTGTTCCCAAAAACTTCAGATCAATAAAAGAGTATTATAAAATTACAGCAAGTGAGTATAATTTTCTATTCATATCAATATTAAGTTTAAAATATTTAAAATTTAATTATTTCACAATAAAAAATTAATAAAAACTATTAATATTCAAAATTTTGATGATTTATTTAAAAATTAATTGATTTTTAATACATTTGAACAAAAATTTATAAATCATGAAAAACGTTATTCAGACACAGCTTACTAACGATTTAAAAACACAAATAGATGCCAAAATTGCAGAATTAGAAGCTTTATTTCAGGGAAAACTGGCGGCTTTAAATGCCGAACAAAGAAAACTTTACGGAACCATAAATGAGCAGAACAAACTTTTTGTGAACAAAGTGAGAGATTATAAAATGAACCAACCTCAGTTGAGTGCAGATGATGTAGACTGGGATGAGTTTGAAAGCGATTATCAGGCAAGAACTTTCTTAGAAACGAGAAAAGAAAGATTAGCCAGTTTGGTATATCAAATGGAAAGTACCAAGATTTTACACGATTACGATAATTATAATGATGCATTAGACGATTATGCATACTCTCAATACAAAAAAGGAAGAGAAGTAATTGGTTTTGCAGAAAAAGTAGCAGACCTGAAACAGTTTTTCCCGAGAACAGCAAAAAACAATATGCCTGAAACCGAAAAATAGAACAATATAGATTATCAAATACTAAAAAACCTAAACGTTAAGGTGAACTGAAGACCTGATTAAGTCTTTCTACGTTCTGTTTAAGTCTTTTTACATTCCGTTTAGGTCTTTTTCACTAAAGTTTTAAGTCTTTCAGGTAAATCTTTAGATAATTTGTTGAAAATTTCAGCTATTTTCATCAAAATTTTACAAAAAATAAAATCAGGCAGCTATATTAACTGTCCTGATTTTTTTATAAACAAAAAAGTAACACGTCAAGTTTTGGCGCAGCCAAGCTTTAGCTTTGTTTTCAGAAACATTTAAACAAATATTAATTGCAAGAACACAAAGATTATGAAAGAATTTGACGACGAATTTGGGGATTTTTCCCAATTTAAAACGATTACTTTTGAAGAGGCAAATAAAGGAGTTGTTGAAAATAAGAATGCTTTTGAAAATACTCTAATCAATAAGGATGATTCTCCAGAGTTTAGAAGCAAGTTCCACGATTACAGAAATACACCATTGGGGTATTCTTATCTTACAGACGATCCGGCATCTATTTTCCCTTCTACCGGAACAGATGAAACCGGAAAGAAGGGATATGAATACAGAGCAGAAGTTTTGCCCTGTGAAAACGGCTCACAGGTATTGGGAAGCTACAATACCAACAAGCGAGAACCACAAAGCCTTTTCCTATTTTATGAAAAGCCTAATTCTAACAAATCCAACTTTGCGGGCGACTTCTATGCTGCTAAGATGGGAGATTATTTTGTAAGCCTTTTTAAGCGGTTTCCGGAACCTTTACCTGCCAAAATAGGAGGAAAGTTTTTTAAAAACATTACTTCTATGGAAGATGAGGCAGTTTATTTGGCACAACTGGCATATACTTATGAGGGAGATAAGATTAATGCGACTCTTGTTCGGGATGCTTTAATGAGAGAATATCAGTTTTATACCGGTGACAGGAGGTTCGAAGAAATTATAGGAGATATCTCTTCCATTCCTGCTGATGCTATTGGGTGGTGTGCCAAGCAATTGGAAGACTTTAAACCTAATGAAAAAAATTATGACCCAGCTTCTAAAGATTACTCCCCTCTGATTCCTGTTTTTACAGGAGTCGCAGTTCCTGTAAATATGAACAAGGCAGCAGAATTTTTTGAAGATTTGGGCAGTAACCCATTTGTACAGGGGATAGAGACAGCTTTTAGCCAAGTATGGGAACTGGTGATGCAATCTGCAAGTAAAGTGAAAGACGCTTCTATAGAACACTTGCCAGATTCCTTCAAAAAACTGATAACCAAGATTACCGGAATTATCAATACCATTAAAACCTTTCTTTCAGAAATTAAAGACACCGTTACAGATTTGGCAGAGAAAGGAATTGAATTCTTGAAAATTCTTAATGCTTTTAATTGTGGAGTAATAAATGGTTTGGTAGGTTTGGTACAATGTATTTTGTATATTTTGGAGTTCCTTTTGCAGCCTACCACTACATTTTCTTACCAGCAGTATCTGGAAAGAAGAGACCTTTTGGAAAAAGCAGAAGATGTATTGGATTGGGCACATGAAAATGTACCTGTTTTTTTAGAAGGGGTTAAAAACCTGTTTAGTTCCAGTGGAGGTATTTCCCAAGCTGATTTTGAGGGTATATTTGATGAGTTGAAAGGATATTGGGACAATGCATCTCGTTATACAATAGCATTTTATACAGGAGTTATTGCCTTTGAGTTCATCATCAATATTTTACTTCTGATTTTCACTGAAGGTGCAGGTAACATCATAAAAGGAGCTACTTATGTAGAGAAAGCATCCAGTCTGCTTTGGGTTCTCACCAGAGAAACGTTCTCAGCAGTAACATTTGGTATTACAGATTTGTTGCTTGGGCTTGGAAAGCTTATCTTTAGATTTGCAAAAGCCTGTGCTAAAGGTTTCAAAGGGTTTATTAAATTTGTTGAAGAACTTTTGCAGGGTGCTAAGAGCGGTGCTAAAGCTGAGAATTTGGCGGAAGAAGCGCATGATATTGAAGAAGTAGTATTGAAAGGACAGAAGCCTTTAAGTATCTATAAAATACCAACTTCTGTAATACGAGGTTTACAAAGCGTAGGTATTGAAATTATAGGCAGGGCAAAAGATTATCTTCTGAAATGGAAAAACAAAAAAATATTTATTGGAGATTGGGAAGAAGTTACTAATTTTTGGAGAAAAATTTTAAAACCTAAATTAGGCACTGGTACAGGAGGGACATTGAAATATCTTGAAGTTCTTTCCAGAAACATGGTTGACCAAGAGCATAGTATGTCCTGCGCTGCTGCATGTATCAGGCAATTAGCCAAAGATAATGGAATCGAAATGACCGAAGCATCAATAAGAGAGTTAGCTGGCACTACTAAGCTTTTTGGCACGACTGATTTAGGTATAGAGTTAGCATTAAGAGATATTTTTAAGGATAAAGAAATTGAAGCTCTTACCTATCGGGAATATCCTGATGAGGAAATGCATGAAATAATCACTCAAATATCTGAAAGAGGTAGTTGGATAGGTAGCATACATCCCATGGGAGGTAAAAAGCATGCTGTAATTATTGATAAAGTACTTGATAGTAAGGTTTATATTAAAGACCCATGGCCATTGGAAGGAATAGGAAATGGTTCAGGCGTTGAAGCTATTGTAGACCTAGAAGAATTTTCAAAATTATGGTTAAGAGGTGGTGCTAATAAATTTAACATTAAATAATTATGAATTTTAAAACAATATCAACAGAGTTAGTAAAAGAGGGATATTCTACCCAATTGCATACTAGTATCAATTCATTAACTATATGGATTGATGAAAAAGGGAAACCTAAGAAAGAATCATATTCTAGAGTAGAACAAATTGATAATAAGATGTACTTTGTTTATTTTATTGGTCAAATCCCTGTAGAAAAAGAGTTTAAGAGCATTGAAGAACTTATCAAATTTGTAAAACAAGTTTTTCCAATAGAAGAATAATCTAACCTTTCCTATAAAACCACTTTTGAAGTACAGTAGAAAGTGGTTTTTCTTTTTCTAAAGCCTGTTTAAAAGGCTTCAAAGGCTTTATTAAATTTGTTGAAGAACTTTTGCAGGGTGCTAAGAGCAGTGCTAAAGCTGAGGATTTGGCGGAAGAAGCAAAAGATATTGAAGAGTATGCAGTGGGTTTGGGTAAAAAAGTGGAAATTATTATTCATGGAGATGAAGATATTAAAGGTGGTATACAATTATTTGAATTATTAAAAGATTAAAACTATGGAAATAATATATTTAAAAAAGTACAAACAGTACAAAGAAAGTGGTGCTGGAAATGCCATAAAACAATTTGGTCAGCCAAGAGGACTAAGCGAAGCAGAAATTGAACAAATGGAACTGGAAATGAACAATGGCTTACCTTTTCCTAAAGCTTATCGAGAATTTTTGTTTTTAGGTGGTGAATATGCAACTATTCAGATGTCCAATTATGGGAAAAACACACCTAAAGGAGCAGAATATTACAGAAATGGTTTAAGGAAGAGAAAAGTAAATATCACACGCCCTTTCGCTATAATAAATATTTTCGAAGAAAGTGGAACCTTTATTTATTTGGATGAGGGTGATAATCCACAGCCGAAAAACTGTTCATTACACAAAGCCTATGATAATGACGATGATGAAATTATTTGGGATACTCCCTATAAAACTTTTTCAGAAATGATAGATAAACGTGTTTATCTTGCAGAAAATAATCTAGGAGTATAATAACCAAAGAAAGAGTGTGTAAAAAAGAGTCTCTTTATAATATTATGGCTTTAAAAATAAAATATGAAGATTTAGAACACGGAGGATTTGATTTCGGAGGAAGTGAAATTCTTTTATACAAAGGTAAACCTTTTACAGGTATTTGCCAGATTTATGAAGATGAAGGATGGCTTTCTGGTGAAAATGAATATCAGAATGGATATTTGGAAGGTTGGATAAGAGATTATTATGAAAACGGGAATTTAGAAATGGAATATCAAATTCATAATAATATACCCGTTCCAAACACAACCAAAGTTTATGACAAAAATGGCAATTTGAAAAAGTAGAAGAACTGACCATTCTAAGTAAGAAAATGGAATTATTATTCACAAAGACGAAACTATGTAAGGGTACGGTTGTTCGAAAACTTAAAAAATAAATTATGGACATAATATATTTAAAAAAGTACGAGCAATTTAAACAAAATGGTATTGGACTACTATATAATACTTATGGTCCTCCAATAGGACTAAGCGAAGCTGAAATTGTACAAATGGAGTTAAAAATGAACAATAGCTTACCTTTTCTTAAAGCTTATCGAGAATTTTTGTTTTTAGGTGGTAAGTTTAGTACTATACAATTAAATCATTATGGTAAAAATACGCCCAAAAGAACAGATTTTTTTAGAAAAGGTCTAAAAAAGAGAAAAATTAATATAGTTCGTCCGTTTGCTGTACTTACTTAATGTATTGGATTATGAATGCGGGATATTTATTTATTCGGATGAAGTAGATAAGCAAGACCCATAAATTGCTCATTACACGAAGCTTATTACAATGATGATGACGAAATTATTTGGAACACTCCCTACAAAACTTTTTCAGAAATGATCGACAAGCATGTTTATTTGGCTGAAAATAATTTAGTGGTATAAAGAGTTACAGAGAGACTGTGTAAAAGCAGTCTCCTACTACATAGGAATTATTGAAATAATATATTTAAAAACAATGGAAGCTAAACTCAAAAATTTCCGATGATATTCACAGAGGGTTAAATATAAATGAGATATAGGAACTTGAAAAAAACTCAATAATGGTACACCCTTTCCAAAAGCATTCAGAGAATATTTATTTTTAGGAGGAGAATATAATAACTTGGGATTTGATAGTGAAGAGCATCCTATTTTGTTATTTTTTAACGTAATTATAAAATCCATTTCCGAAACCATTTTAGATGAAAACACATTTACGCTGATTGATTTTGCAAAGACCGATAAGCAAAGATTTAATGAAATAGAAAATGAAGAAATATTCTTCAAAGATACAAGTCTTCATGCAAGTTATTATGACAACAATCAACGGAAATTAATTTTAAACAGAGACTATTGAAAATTGCAAGCCTCAACATCGATTGGGCGAGAAAAAAGAAATCTTCAGGAACCGCAGAATTTCTTAATCAGTTTGATTTCGATTTCCTTATTCTTACGGAAGCCCTCGATCTTGATCTTCAAAATTTCCCGTATAAATATCTCAGTTCGCGAATTCCTGAAAACACCGTTTATGAAAATCTCAATTATTCAGAATATTTAAAAGGAAAAAAAGCTTTCCGGACAGTTTTATACTCTAAAATTCCATATTCGAAAAAATATGCTGTGACGGATGATAAAACCAATCTCGCTTTGGAATTTGAAACAGAATTGGGAAAAATTGTTTTCTACTGCACCATTATCGGAACTTGGTTTAACCGAAAACCTTTTGTGGATATAGAATTACAGAATACGATTCAGGATTGTCGAAAAATTTATGCAGAGAACAAAAATATTTTTATCGTTGGCGATTTTAATACATCATTCAGAAAAGGTGAAGAACAATTTTCAATCAGTTCCAGCACAACGGAAACTTTAAAAAGTCTACTTAAAGAATTAAACTTAATCAATTCTACCTCAGAAATTGAAGAAAATATTGATCACATTATAATCCCGAAAAGTTTTTCAGAAAATACAGAATGTGGAATTTTTGTGGATAAAAATGTGATGAGTGATCATAAAGGCGTTTTTATGACAATCTTAAATTAAAGCTATTTATCAATGTACCGTTTAAAAACCTGTTTTTCTTTACCTTCCATTTTATTCTGAATCACCAAAACATCTTTGCTCAGTTCCTGAATTTCAAATGTCTTTTCTTTTCCCAGTAACGTAATTTTCAAATTTCCTTTGGTTTTTTCAATTTTATAAGGACCAGTCATTCCGCCAATCATTCCGTTGGAAGCCTGATCGATCATTTCAAGACTTGCCGTACTGTCTTTTTTAAAGGTGAATATTCCGGTAGAATTGCTGTTCGCAATGGATTTCTGCGACCATGAACCAATGAGCAGATCGTAATTGAATTTGGAATCGTGATCTGCATTCAGCAAGAAGGCAAACAAAAAAGTAAATAGATATTTCATTGTGATGAGGATTTAACACCTAAAAATACAAAAATTCATCAGGAATTTATTCTTCCAAAAAAAAATTATGATAAAAAAACCTAACAGGTTTTAAAAACCTGTGAGGTTTGTGATTTATACATCAGCAATATTTATTGATTCTTCTCCTTCAGGTAATTAAAATGATTGATCAGAATCCGGATTTCATTAAATTCAAAATCACTCGGGAGAATATTTTTCCACTCCGTTAAAGTTTCTTTGGGATCTTTGTAGAAAATATCTTCAAAGGCTTTTATTTTATCTGAAGTGACCACTCTTGAAATATCGAGCAATCCCTGTTCGGCAAATTTCGCGAGATGACCGATCACGGTTTCTTTCACCAAACCTCTTTCCAGAGCGATTTCCCCAATGGTTTTCCCCTGCTCAAACAACTGGAACGTGAGAACCTGAGACGGAACTTTTGCCACTTTCATGGTCACTTCCTTGTTGTTGATCTCATCCAGAAGCTTGGTTTCCAGCAAGTGAATTTCCTTTAAACTGTTTAAATATTCTTCAATATCTTCCAGCCATACGCGGAAATCTTCGTTATACTGTTTCAGACCTTTTGTGCCTTTAATTTCAGCATAAAAATCTTTCAGCGGACTGAAAACCTTATCTCTGATTTCAGTAAAAAAGAAATTCACCGCACCTTTGGTTTTGCTTTCAATTTCAGACCATTCTTCTTTCTGCTCAATGAAATTATTCACCTTTTGGGAAATAACCCTTTCCAGTTTTTCGAAAATCTTGCCGAGATTAACGATTTCAGGTTTTAACTGATTATATAATTGCTTCGTTTTAAGATGATCCAGACTTTTCGTTACGATTGAAAGATTGTTCCAGTCTTCAATTTCCTTTAAAAGCCATTGAGAATCGACCGCACGAAGCACTTTCCTGATGCTGTAATCGTATTTTTCGTTATTTAAAATCCCTTCTACCTGATCATTGGCAACTGTATCGGAATGAAAATGAAGGATTCTGTTGTCTTTGAAAATAACTTCAGGCGTAATCTTAGATTTCAGAACAATCCCTTCCAAAGTACGGCAACGCGATAAAGCAACATACACCTGCCCTGCTGTAAAACTCTTTCCGGCATCGATAATCACACGGTCAAAGGTTAAACCCTGACTTTTATGAATGGTAACTGCCCAGGCAAGTTTTATCGGGAACTGTTCAAAGCTTCCCAAAACTTCCTCCTTGATGTTTTTATCAGTATCCAGAAAATATTTTTTCTGTTCCCAGACTTCACGCTTTACGGTAATTTCCCTTTCGCTTCCGTCGAGAATTACTTTAATTTCGTTTTCGTCCAACGCAGAAATTTCACCCAGTTTTCCGTTGAAATATCTTTTTTCTCCGGAAATATCATTTCGGATAAACATGATCTGCGCTCCGATTTTCAGGTCTAAAAACTGTTCGTTCGGGAACTGGTTCTCTTTAAATTCACCAAAAAGTTTCGCTTCGTAGGTTTTGGACGTTACTTTTATTTCGTCGAGCTTTTCCTGATTGATATCGTCCGCCATTTTATTGTGCGAACAGAGATAAACATAAGGTTCGTCCCCGGAATTAAAATCCGGATCATATCTTTCATTTAGCCTTTCAAAATCTATATTCGCAGTATCTCCGTCACGGATGGCATTAAGAATGGCAAGAAAATCTTCATCCGACTGACGGTAAACTTTGGTTAACTCTATCGTAATCAACGGAATTTCCTTAATCGCATGGCTATCAAAAAAGAAAGGCGAATTGTAGTACATTTTAAGAATATGCTCATCTCTCACAACCGGCGGAAGCTGATACAAATCCCCGATGAACAGCATCTGAACCCCTCCAAAACGCTGATTATTTCTACGGATAAACCTCAGAGAAAAATCCATCATATCCAGAACATCGGATCGAAGCATGGAAACCTCATCAATGATAATCACCTCTACTTCACGCAGAAGTTTAAGCTTATCTTTTCTGTATTTGAAATGAGGCATCAGGTCTGCAATATTATTTGCCAGACTGGTATCAATTCTTTCCGTGGTCGGTAAAAACGTTCTCAACGGCAGTCCAAACATAGAATGAATGGTTACGCCACCTGCATTAATGGCTGCAATTCCTGTAGGAGCAACAACGATGTGTTTTTTTCTGGTACGTTTTACAAAATCGTTGAGGAAAGTCGTCTTTCCTGTTCCTGCTTTTCCCGTTAAAAATACGCTTCGGTTGGTATGTTCTATTAAGTCAAAAAAATGATTGTTCATCGTCGTCAAAATTACGGAAATGAAACTTAAAATCCTTATCTTGGCATAAGTTTTGAAAATTTTGAAACAGAAAAAAGTAATTATGCTAAAACCTCTTTCTTATATTTCTGTCGTATTATTAAGCTTTTCGGTGCTATTTGTTTCCTGCGGAACCGCAAAAGAAGCAAATGCCAATCTTCCTCAGGATATCGCAGAAAGACCTGCCGATGAAAGCAGCCAGAAATACGATCAGGCACAGCTCGATAGAATTCGGGTTTCCATTGAATCTGAAGTTACGAAAGAAAAATGTACCGATGCAACTGAATGGGCTTTCGCTCCGATGGGTGCAAAATCCTGCGGCGGACCTCAACTGTACATTGCCTATCCTAAAAAAATGGAGAAAAGTATTCTAAGCAGAATTGATGATTATACTGAAAAAGTAAAAGCATTTAACCAGAAATACGGAATTATGTCGGACTGCATGATGGTAAATCCTCCAACAGCAATTAAATGTATAAAAGGCAAAGCCGAACTGGTTTACTAATAAAAACACTCTAAAATTCTTTCAGGAATTTCACTAAGGACAAAAAAGCATTACTGAAGATTTCAGCAATGCTTTTTATTTTTATGAATTTGAATTTACTGTGAAAAATTTACTTGCGAAGCAAAATTCACCATTCAGCATTGAATTAAAATTTATCCTTCAAAATGTTTCACGTTTTCTTTATACCATGAAGAATATTTCACGTAATTATCTGCAATTCTGTTCACTTCTCCTTCCAGAAGCTGCGAATTGATGTCTTTAATTTTTCTTGCCGGAACACCGCCCCAAACTTCTCCTGATTTCACATGGGTTCCCTGCGTTACCACAGATCCTGCTCCAATGATCGAGTTTTCTTCCACAAGACAGTCGTCCATTACAATTGCTCCCATTCCGATAAGCACATTATCTTTAATGGTACATCCGTGAACAATCGCATTATGACCGATAGATACGTTATTTCCGATATTCAAAGGATGTTTTTGGTACGTACAGTGTAACATTGCATTGTCCTGAACATTTACTTTATTCCCCATTTTGATGTAATGAACATCTCCTCTAATCACCGCGTTATACCAAATGCTGCAGTCTTTTCCCATCGTAACATCTCCAATGATGGTTGCTGTTTCTGCTAAAAATGTATTTTCTCCTATTTGTGGGGCTTTCCCTAAAAGTTCTTTTATAAGTGCCATATTTTTTTATTTTGAAAATTTTATAATGCGCCAAGTTGAAAATGATCGATTGAAATCATAGATTGTAAATTACAGTGATAGCAAAAATCTAACTCCCAACTTCCGGCTTCTTATTTCTAATTGCGTATTTTTGTATCTCAAATTTAAAGAAAAAATGCGTACGATACTTATAGAGCCAACCGAAAACCCGAAAGTAATGAAATTTGTAGCAGATTACAACCTCATTCCGGGATCTTTGGAGTTGGACAGAGATTCAGATATTTCAGAAATTCCGATTGCTCAGGAACTTTTCAATTATCCGTTTGTGGAAAGAATTTTCATTACGGCAAATTTTGTGGCAGTTGCAAAACAGGATACGGTAGAATGGGAACATGTGGCAGAGAGCCTTAAAAATGTAATTGAGGATGAATTGCTTGCAAACCCTAGAATTTATCTTCAGAAGAAGAAAGAAATGTACCAGATCTATGCGGAAATGACTCCGAACCCGAATGTAATGAAATTTGTTTCGAACAAATTACTGCTTGAAGGTTTTGTAGAGGTAAAATCAAGAGATGAAGCAGAAGGCGTTCCTTTAGCTCAGGCAATTTTCAATGAATTTGATTTTGCGAAGGAAGTCTTTATATCCGATAATTTTGTGGCAGTTACGAGAGATAATTCTGTAGAATGGCATCAGGTAATGATGACGGTTCGTGCATTAATTGCAGAATACCTGCAAAACGGAGGCGAAATTTCAAATATTGAAGCTCAAAAGCATGAAAATCCGGTTGAAAAAATCATCAACAGAGAATATACAGACGACGAACAGAAAATTTCTGATATACTAAATGAATACGTGGCTCCTGCAGTAGAAAACGACGGCGGAAAAATTTCTTTAATGGAATATGACAAAGAAAACAAAACCGCAAAAATGCTTTTACAGGGTGCCTGTTCAGGATGTCCAAGCTCAACAGCTACGCTAAAAGGCGGAATTGAAAATATTTTAAAACAGTTTGTTCCGGATTTAGTAGAAAAAGTAGAAGCTGTAAACGGATAAAAAACATAAGCAATCAGTAATATTTTAATTACTCGTTACCCATTGCTCATTATTTATATTTTATGAAAGGAATTTTATTAGTAAATCTTGGTTCGCCGAAATCTACGGCAGTAAATGATGTAAGAGAATATCTGGACGAATTCCTGATGGATGAAAAAGTGATCGACTACCGTTGGTTCTTCCGCGCACTTCTGGTACAGGGAATTATCCTGAACACAAGACCGAAAAAATCTGCAGAAGCATATAAAACGGTTTGGACGGACGAAGGTTCGCCGCTTATCGTGATCACAGAAAAAATTCAGAAGAAACTTCAGAAAGTGGTGGATGTTCCTGTGGAAATAGGGATGAGATATGCACAACCGAGTATTGAAGCCGGAATTCAGAAACTGGTAGATCAGGGAGTCTCTGAAATTGTACTTTTCCCGCTGTATCCTCAGTATGCAATGAGTACCACAGAAACGGTGGTGGAAAAGGCAGAAGAAGTAAGAAAACAGAAGTTTCCGAAGGTAAAGATCAATTATATTCAGCCTTTTTACGATCGTGATATTTACATCAACTGTTTAGCAGAAAGCATCAGAGAAAAACTTCCTGAAAATTTCGACGCTTTGCAGTTTTCTTATCACGGTGTTCCGGAAAGACATATTTATAAAACCGATCCTACGAAAACATGTAATCTGAACGACTGCTGTTCCAGAGAAAGCAATCCGAGTCATACGTTTTGCTACCGTCACCAATGTTTTAAAACAACCAATCTGGTAATTGAAAAACTGAATCTTCCGAAGGAAAAAACCATTGTTTCTTTCCAGTCGAGATTAGGAAAAGACAAATGGATCGAACCTTATACCGATGAAACACTTGAAACCATTCCTAAAAAAGGGGTAAAAAACCTAGCCATTGTCTGTCCGGCTTTCGTTTCAGATTGTCTGGAAACACTGGAAGAAATTTCCGTAGAAGGAAAAGAGCAGTTTTTACACGGCGGTGGAGAAGGTTTCCATTACATTCCGTGTCTTAATGATGAAGACCGATGGATTGAAGTGGTAAAAACACTTTGCGAGGAAAAACTTCATGAGTTTTATCTGGTGTAGTACCTTTTAAATCTCAAGAACAATAAAGAAGACCACAGAAAAATTTCTGTGGTCTTGCTTTTAAAAATATTATGGTATACTATTATTTTTTAATTAAGTTCCCTGCTTTTTGTCCGTTTACGGTTACTACATAAATTCCCGGAAGCATATTACCCGGAAGCTGAATTTCCACTCTGTTTGCTCCGTCTGTTAATTTCACTTTCTCGGAAATTTCTCTTTTGCCTGTTAAGCTCATCAGTTCTACCACTCCGCTCCCTTCTTTACCTTCAAATGAAACGGTAAATTTATCTGTTGCCGGATTTGGACTGATGGTGTATAACAATGCATCTGAAACCGCTGTTTTTCCTGCTGCAGAAGTTCCGCCTCCTACACCTACGGCATTCCATGCATTGGTAACCTGAGTAACTTCAGCACTTCCTGCACCGTATAAGTCTGCAGCAGCCTGAAGAGAATATGTTCTTGCATTCAGGAAAGTAGATGAAGAAGATAAATAGGTAGTCAGTGTTCTGTAAGCAATCGCTGCTGCTTTATCCAGACCGATTGCTGTAACGTTGTAAGCAAATCCTTTATCATTAGTTCCGCTTCCTCCAGTTACCAATAAATAATACCAGAAATTAAGAACTCCCGAATTGGTATGAACCCCACAATAGTCATTGGTTTGAGAAGGAGTTACACAACCTGTTGTCGTAGTTGCTTTCCAGTATGTTCCAAGATAAGTATCCGGCTGTCCGTAAGCATTCGGGTTTGCCATATCTCTGATCACGTAGCTGAAATCTTCTCCTAATTTCCAACTATTCTGTGTAGGTCTTGCCCAACGTTCTATTGAATTTCCGAAAATATCGGAGAAACCTTCATTTAAAGCTCCGGATTCTCTCTGGTAAGCAAGGTTTGCTGTTTTGGAAGTCATTCCGTGAGCAATCTCATGTCCGCAAACATCTAACGCTGTAAGGGGTTTTCCTCCATTGGTAGATGAGCTTCCGTCACCATAGGTCATTCTGGTTCCGTCCCAAAACGCATTAAAATAATTGGTAGAATAGTGTACATAAGATTTTATTGCAAAATGATTGTTATCAATACTCTTTCTTCCGAATTTAGTATACAGATAATCCAGCGTCATTTCCGCTCCCCAATGTGCGTCAGTCGCATATTGATCTTTATTTGCATTAACGTTGTTCCAACTGTTATCCGCATCTGTAAAATCTACTGCTGAAGCATAGCTGGTTCCTTTTTTAAGGTCGAAAGTCTGTACAGCAGTTCCGCCATTTCTTCCGGTTTCTCTTAATCGGTAGCTTCCGTTGTAAGAATCTGTTACGATGCTTCTGGTTCCGCTGTACCCTGTAACGGCCGTTCCCGGAGCATTTACATCATGGATGATAGCATCAACCCCCAATACTTTTCCGTCTTTTGCATCTACAAAAACATATTGTCTGCTCAAAGGTTTCTCTGCATAGATATCAAATTTGTAGGCTAATTTTAAGTCGTTCATTTTTTCATCTGACGGATCAGAGTAATAAACTACTTCACCTTTAGGAGCAAAAGAAGCATTGGCATCATTAGATTCTTTTTTAATGAATTCTTCTTCTTCTTTATTCTGCCATTTGTAAGATTCAGCCCCTACAAATGCCATTGCATTCTGTAAAGCGATGCTTTCTGAAATTTTTGCGCTTTTTTCTAAATTTTTCGGAGTTTTAACGATCCATTTTCCGGACTCTCCTACAATCTTGCCGTCTTTTGTCTGTACAGCCATCATTCCGTATTCTACAGGAATACCATCGATGGTCTGCTGGAATCTGTGTGTTTCAAATCCCAACTGATCTTTTTCAAATCCCAACTTACGACCTTGAGCCTGAGAAAGTCTCTGCGAAGCTTCATCAAACAAAACGGGACTGCCCTGAAAAGCAGGTCTGTCTTTTTCGAATCTCATAAAATCTGCATGCAATCCGTCTTTCGCCGGAATTAATTTTGAAGGAACATTTTGCCCGAAAACAAAAGAGCATACAGCAACACTTGACACTAGGATAAATTTCATTTTCATAATAAATATTTAATGGTTTTAAATTTAATTAACATAAACTCTACACCAAATTAACGAAATAAATATTAATTATTCAATAGAAAATATATATCAAAGAAAAAATCATAATTACGATTTTATAACAATTAACATTATTAATGTAAAATTTTATCTCAAAACAGATTTTATGTTAAAATATTTAATATAAATCATGCATTCTTGAATTAAAATTTTTCACTATGTAGTGCATTATAATTCAAAGTTGTTTGAATTATACAAAAAAAACTTCACTATTCTACAAAAACAAATAATCGATAAAATAAACAAACACCCCTATAAAAAAAATACAAAATGATAAAAAAAATAGTAAATAAATAAAATACACCCCCTTAAAAATTAAATAAATTTTTAAAATAAAATAATTTTTCATTACCTTTACCCTGTCAAATAAAAAGTTCAATCTCTTAAATAAAGAAATGATGAATGCAACTGTAGAAATTCTGAAAAATAAAATTGAGAACTTAAATTCTGAAATGCTGGAAGCTTTTGCACAAATGATAGAAAATTTTGAGACAGAAAGAACAGCAGAAATACCACAATTCTGCATGGATGAAATTCTATACAGAATTCAGTTTCATAAGGAAAACCCCAAAACCAAACTGGATTTCTATGAAAACATTTCTGAGCTGAAAAAGTTTTGTGCTTAAAATGAATATACTGCTCTCTTCTATCGCCAAAAACGACATAAGACTCCTTATGAGAGTTTTTAATGCCGAAAAACAAAATAAAGGCATTGATTTTTTAGAAGAACTAAAAGAATGTGTAAACGCAATTTCAGAAAAAGAGAAAAAAAGATTTCAGGAAACCCTTGTTGAAACAATGCAGGGCTATCCCGTAAACATTCATTATCTTTTTGAAGATGAAAAAAATATTCTGATTACAGCCGTATTCAAAACGTAGATTTATGCAACTTCCAGACTATTATTATATGCAAATCTCACGGATTTATCTGTGAGGTTTTTTAATTATAGATTTTCAGTTCAAATCTTTTGTAAATAAATTAAAGCCTTAACAAAATTATCTCACCGGCGTTCTGAATTCACCATACCCCATTAATCCGTCATAATTTCTTCCGAAAGGAGCATAATATAAAAATGCCTGATAAAGATTTTCCGTCTGCCAGAAATTCCCGTTCACTTCACCGAAATTCAGCGTTCCGTCAGGATTTTTTGTTGCCAGAATATAGTTGTAAAAACCTTGCTTCAGATATATTTTTGCTACATATTTTTTTGAAGCTTCATCATACTGCATCTGGTTTTCTTTACTTGGCTTAAAATTATTGAAACCTCCCAAAACAAAAATTTCTTTGTCAGTAGGTTCAGAATCAAGATAAAAATGCACCCATGAATAATCTGCCTCTCTTGTGGCATCTCTTTCTCTTCCCAGATCATTTCTTCGGTAATACCAAGCTCCGTTTACATCCGGCTGATACTGATAATTCAGCGGAAAAGCCCAGACCGGATGAAGATAAGTCTGGTTGACTCCTTCCAATAGCTCGGTTGCACGAACCATATCTGCTGCCATATTCATATTTTTATTATCGAAATAATAAAACTCGTTATTTCCGGGAAAAACCAATGACAACTGCTGAAAAAGAAGCTGATTCCCCAATGTGGCACTTGGTTTTAAATTATTTATTGTAACATTAGGATTATTGTTCTGCATTACATTCAGCGTCATGGAATTGACATTCGAGGCTAAATCTCCCCCTTTCGGAACGGCTTTCACTTCTACCCTTTGGTTGGCATCAGGTTTTCTGGCATCAGCAAATCTTGAAATCCCTAATGCTAAAGTTGCCGCATCCTCCACCACATAAAATCTTCTTTTAAAAAGAGGCTTCTCTGCAGAATCTTTGTAAACGATCAATTCAAAATTTCCTGAAATTTTTGGCTGCATTTTTTCATTCGGAAAGTTCAGCGTGTAATGGGTGTACGATTGCAGGGTGTTGAAAGAGTACTGAAATTTATCCAGCAAACCGTTTAAACTTCCGTTGGCAAATTCCGTAAAAAACAGATTATCGTCTTCCCAGTTTCTGTTGTAATGCTTTATGGTGTATCTGTAGATTTCACTTGCGTTGGTAAGATCATCGAAACTTAAAACCAACTGCTGATTAAAATTAATAACCGGTGTTTCGTCATTGGTCTGTGGATTGAACAGTTGAATGCTCTGGATGTTCTGTCCAAAAACCAATCCGCCCAAAGAAAGTAAAAGTAGCTGCAATGTTTTCATTATGACGAAGATAACGAAAAATCGTTTTTAAACATACAATCCGGGGATCTTTATCAATTAAAAATTTATTAAAACTTTTAAACCAAAACTTTTGTAGCTATCTTTGTTTCAATAAAAAATATTCAGAATATGCTTCAGATTCAAGGTTTCGTATTCAATTTTGCAAGCGAAAACACTTATATCCTTTATAATGAAAATAAAAAAGCATGGTTATTTGATCCCGGAAATATGAACGGACAGGAAACCAAAGCGATCGAAAATTTCATTTCAGAAAATGAACTGACAATTGAAAAAATTCTTTTAACGCACGCTCATATTGATCATGTTTTAGGCTTACAATGGGCTTTTGACACGTATAAAGTCCCTGTTCTGATGCACAGAGAAGATAAAGAAGTGTTGGACATGTTCCAGATCAGCGGGATGAGATTCGGTTTTGAGCTGGATCATATTAATGTGGAAATCCAATATATTAATGAGGGTGACGAACTGGATTTTGACGGAGAAAAGTTTAAAATCTATCATGTTCCGGGGCATTCTCCGGGAAGTGTGGTTTATCATAACGAAAACCAGAAATTCATTATTTCTGGTGATGTTCTGTTTGAAGGAAGCATCGGAAGAACCGATCTTTACAAAGGAAACTACGAACAGTTAATTGAAGGAATCAAAACCAAACTTTTCATTTTGGATAATGACACTCAGGTTTTCTCCGGACATGGAAATCCTACGAAAATCGGTTTTGAAAAGGAGTATAATCCGTTTTTTAAGTAGAAAAAAGAATTAAAAATTTTATCTGAACTAAAGAAATACAATTCATCATAAGCATGTTTTTGAATTATAATTGTAGATACTTATAGTTGTCAACCATTAGAGCATGTTTAAACAAAAAAAAAGACTCTTGTATTTTGAAAAAATGCTGATTAGTATAAGCTTTCGAAATCTTTAATTTACTTAAAAGCCTGGATAAAGATTATGAAAAAACGCCTCAAAATAAAGAATATTTATTACTGCAGTAAAATCATTAAATAATTAACAATAAAATTAAATAATTAACGCGAATATTTTCTTTAAATATGCTCTTATCAATACAATACTAAAAAAGTGAAATAAATGATTAAATCTATATCAGATTTCTTAGAAGAATTAAAAAAAAATGGAATTGAAATTATTAAAAAATCAGAGTATATAAAACACCCAGGACTTATTGGTGAAATGTATGAAGGATTAACTAATGATTTACTTAATAAATCAATTTTTAAAGATTTCGATTTAAGAATATCTTCAGGAAAAATAAAAAATAATAGCGGAGATATTAGTTCTCAAATAGATAGTATGCTAGTTGTTGGTGAAGGTGAAATTATTCCTTTTACTGATAAAAAAGTATATCATTATAGTCAAGTAATTGCAATTTTAGAAGTTAAAAAAAATCTTAATAAGAAAGAAATTTTAGATTCTTTTACGAAAATGCAAAGCGTTACAAAAGTTTGCAGTACTCCTGATCTTGATGGTGAGCCTTATATCATGAGAATGTTGAGTAATGCATGGAAATTATTTACGAATACTGAACTTCCAGAAAGAAATAAATTAGAAGAACTTCCAGAATATCTGCAATATACATATCACATTTTATTCATGGAGGCATTTCTTCCGCTTAGAATTACATTCGGATATTTTGGATATAAATCAGAATATTCACTTAGGAATTCATTTTGGAAAATATTAGAGGAGAAAGTAAATATTGGAGAGAATAGAGGATTTGGAATTGGAAGTTTCCCTTCAATGATAATATGCGAAAATAATTCCCTCCTAAAATGTAATGGCATGCCAAATGCAGTTCCATTTCAGAACAAGGAATTTTATTGGAGCATATATTTATCAACAAATAAAAATCCTTTAATGAATTTGTTAGATCTTATTTGGACTAGGCTTTCTTTTAAATTTAAGATTTCATCGACTGCACTTTTTGATGATGGATTGATTTCTGAATCAATTCATCGATTTATAGATTGTAAATTTGAAAGTAATGAACAACAAAAAGGATGGAGTTACAGCTATATTGACATCGATGAATCACAATTACAAACAGAACCTCAAATATTTGAATGGAAACCTGTCCAATTAAATAAAATCGAATTTATAATTATCAACAAATTATTAAAAGAAGAAAAAATTAAGATTAATGATAAAGACTTCCAAAAGTTTATTCTTACAGAAAAAATCAATGTTGAACAAACCCTAAAAAGATTACATTCTGAAAGACTAATTTTTTACAATGAATCCGAAATTAAGCTTTCAACTGAAGAATGTTTAATAGTTTGTAAAGACGGGATATTTTATGTCGGTGAAAACTCTAATGGATTAATGTCGAAATGGATAAATAAAGTTACCCACGAATAATATTTTCCGAGGTTAAATTCAAATTGAACTTATTTGCTTCTTTATCCTTCAATATTTCAGTATGTGTAAGATAATAATTTACTCTAAAAAAAATAAAAACCGTCAGAAAAATTCCTGACGGTTTTATCAATTATATGAAGAAATAAATTTTAGAAATCCAGCGTAATAGAAGCTCTTACCGCAGCACCCATAATTGGTCTTGCCATAATAATTCCGTCTCCCGATGGAGATCCGGCTCTTGGATCACCTTCTGTAATACCGATGGTATTAAAGATATTGGTTCCGTCTACCGCAAAACGGATTTTGCCTAACTGATAAGAAGTTCCCGCTCCAAATTCTGAGAAAGAAGGCAGAGTCTGCGCATTTTTCTCATCCTGAAAACGTTTTCCGTAGTAATTCATGCTTACATAAGCTCTCCATTCTTTGGTAAGATTTACCGCAGGAGAAATATTAAAGTAGAATTTCGGCATTCTTCTCACGGTATTTCCGTCATAATTGAATGTAGATCCGTCTGCATTTCTTCCCGTGAAGTCTTTGTATTTCGGACTTTGGATCGTTCCGTTGAATGTTACTTCAAACACGTTGTTGAATAATCTTGCGTATCCTTCCAGCTCAACTCCTAAGTTCGTGGTATTTGCAAATTTGTTCTCTGAGCTTCCGTCTGAATACACATCGGTAAACGAAAGATTTTTCAATGTAGAATAGAACGGAATTACCGCCACATCAAACGTTCTTGAATAGTACTTATACCCCACTTCCAACTGATTGGTTGTTACCGGCTTTACAACAGATAAATTATTCATATTGTTGTAGTACGCTTCCTCATTCGGCGATCTGAAACCATTGGAGAAACGGGCATACACTGCATTTTCTTTATTGATTTTATAATTCAGCGCCGTTGTGAAAGAAACTTTATTCACATCAAAATTCCAGTACGTGTATTTATTGCCTAAAACAGACATATTTTCGTCCGCAGTGGTTGTTGCAAAACTGTGCGTTCCGTCAGTAGTCAATCCGGAATTGTTAAGATTTCCGCTCGTCGTGTTCACCCCATAACCTTTATAGAAATCTCGGCTGTAACGAATTCCTCCGTTAAAACTAAGATCATCGGTAATGTTGTAATCCAAATTCAGATAAAGATCATTCAGACTTCCCTGAATCTGAGAATCTCTCAACAGGAACGAAATATTGGTAACTCCGTTGTACGTTTTAGAATAACCTACACTGTTTGGCGTTAATGAAGTATCTACCAAATTCAAAAGTTCCGGTTTGTCTGAAGCGGTAGTTAAAATATTGCTCCAGTTCCAGTATTGATGGGATTTCCAGTTAGATTTGTAGAAACCTGCCGTTACATTCCCTTTATCAAACTTATAACTGAACTGCAAATCGTTCACAAAATTATTCATCTGCTTATCAATTGCCCAGAATCCTAATTTCTGAACGTAACCCGGATTTACCACCGCTCCGTTGCTTACTAAAGAATACTGATAATTGGTCATCCCATAATCTCCACCTTGAGAAACAGGCTTAGATGCAAACTCAGCGGCAGTTTTAGGTCCGCCTGCAGGGAAAATTCCTGTATAACTCATATTGATATTGGTATATCTTGTCTTGTTTAAAACAGAGAAATTGCTACCAAGATCATATTTGAATTCCGCTCCTAAAACATCAACTTTCGGATGAATTCCATCCTCTAAATTTCTGCTGAAAAATCCTCCGCCTACTTGTGGAATATTCAACTGACTGATGTTTCTGTAGCTGTACGTTCCGTAATTGGCATCAAAACCGGAAAATTCTTTCAGATCATTTCCGTTCTGCACCAAAGGAATCGGAAGGAAGAACGTATTTCTGTCATCCAGTTTTTTATAATAGATTTTGGCATAGCCTTTATCGAAAACATATTTCAGATTCATTCTGATCTGTCCGCCCTGATTGGCTTTAAAACCTGTTTTTCTGATTCCGTCATCCGTTCTGTAAAAACCTCCTACATTGAAGAATAATTTGTCCTGAACCAAAGCTCCTCCTACATTTACATCAGTACGCATTAATCCATAAGTACTGGTTTCCAGTTTTGCCGTTCCTCGGAAATCGTTTCCGCCTTCTTTGGTAATAAAGTTAATTAAACCTCCCGGAGAATTGTTCGCAAAAATAGAACCTGAACCTCCTCTCAAAGCTTCTAATCTGCTTACCGAATTGTCTACACGGAAGAAATTATCTGCATTCGCAAACTGTAATGCTCCGTCTTCAAACACCGGAAGACCATCTTCCTGAACCTGTACAAATTCATACGCTCCCGCAGAAGGAATACCTCTTGCGAAAAGGTTGTTTCCTACTTCACCACCGGAAGTTTCTACCGCAAAACCGGGAACACGCTGTAGCAAAGCTGCCGCACTGATCGGGTTTTGTTTCTGGATTTCTTTTGCTGTAAAAGTAGAAATCGCCGTACTCGATTCTATTTTCTTTTTCGGGTTAGAGTTACCCGTAATAACCACCTGTTCGATGGAAGCCGATCTCGTGGAATCTTTAGGAGTTTCCTGAGCGTATGCATTGTTGTAATACAAGGTTGCAATACCGGCAAGTAAAAACATCGATCTTTTTTTCATAGCCTTATTTGATTTTTATTTGTTAGTTTTAATTCTTTTTTAATTTGAGATACACTCCGTTTGTCCATCCGAAACCATCCTGATTAGGATATTCTCCGCCTCCTGCAACGGTTTCTATGTCTAAAGCATTGTATTTTTCCATCAGTTTTCCGGTGTTTTTGTACACTCTTTCCACATTGCTGCACCAGTTGTTTTTAATTTTTTCAGCCAGATCATCAAAACCGTAGTTTTTCATCGACTGATAACCCAACCACTGATACGGCGCCCAGGCGTTTGGAAAATCCCATTGCTGACCTGTGTTTTGAGTCGTCGTTACCAAACCTCCCTGATACAGAAATTTTTCTTCAATATTTTTCGCAACAGCCTTTGCCTGATCTTCACTGGCGATTTTCAGGAATAAAGGATAAAGAGCAGCAATATGTTCAGACGGTGTGTTTGTGTTTTTTTGAGTATGATAATCTTTGTACGTTCCGGAAGTTTCGTCCCAGAAATACTGATCTATTATTTGTCTTCGCTTTGCTGCTCTTTCAGAATAATCAATTTCTTTTTCATTTAATTTTTGAAGCGATGAAGATTTTGCGAGTGTTTTTTCCAAATGCCATAAAAGGCAGTTCAGATCAACTTCAGCAAGATTCAACGTTTCAATAGTCTGTATATGTTCTCCGTCTGCAAACCATCTGCTGGAAAAATCCCAACCCGATTCGCAGGCGCTTCTGATATTTCGGTAAAACTCTTCTCCAGCATTTTCACTGTCTTCAATATCAATTAAATAACTTTCAGGGCGCGGTATGTTTTCAGCATCATAATATCTGCTTAAAATGTCTCCGTGAATTGTTTTCACTACTCTATTTACCGCCGAACCATTTTCCAGTTTTTCCGTTCCGTTCATCCAGAAAGCATATTCCTTTTCTAAGGTGTCGTAGTATCTGATGTAGATATTTTCGTCTTTTGTTGTTTCAAAAAGCAGATCAAGCATCAACGATAAATAGGGCGGCTGAGAACGGCTTAAGAAATGAGTGCGGCTTGCATTCGGTACAAATCCTACATTCTGAATGAGATAAGAACAGTTTTCAATAATATTTTCCATCATTTCCACCCTTCCTGAAACCTGAAGCCCCAACATAATGTAATAACTGTCCCAATAGAAAAATTCGTTAAAACGACCTCCCGGAACCACATACGGTTTTGGAAGTTTCAGCAACGTTCCTTTTTCCTCATAGGCTGTTCTTGTCAGTTCATCCCATAATTTTTCGATGTGTTCCTCAATCGGAAGATGATTTTCTCTCTGAATCGAAATTTTAGCTCCTAAAAAATCGAAATTTGACAGGACAAATTCTTTCAGATTAAAATTTTCAGACTGTTTTTCCGCTTCATATTTTGCATTAATTTCTTCGACCGGAAACAAAGGAACCGCATCCGTCATCATCTTCTGATCTTCAAAAACCTCTGATCTCTGCACATCATCAAAAAGAGCCTGAATTTCATGTATATATAATTGCTTGTTCATTTTATTTTTTAGGATTTATTTTTAATTTGTTCATAATAACTGCTGAAACAATCAACAGGGAAAGCGGAATCAATGAGAGATAAAATGCCTGCTGTCCGCTGAATTCCTGAAACACAAAACCTGTAATAATGGATCCTATGGTTCCTCCGATTGCAGAGAAAACCACAATTAAACCCGACATTGCGCTGTGTAAATATTTCGGGATTGACGCTAAAATCACAGAATTGATGCTTGGATAAATCGGAGCCAGTAAACCGCCCATCAAAGGAAATAAGTAAACAACCAACGGAGCATTTAACCAGGTCGTTCCTGCACCAATACTAATATTGTGAGTTAATGGCAGAACCAATAAAATACTTATGGCAAAACCTACCACACAAAAAGAAACCACATAAATCCAACTGAATTTTTTTGAGAAAAAGCCCGAAAGAAATCTTCCCAACGCGAAAGCCCCTGCCAAAACAGCTCCTGCCTGAATACTCATGGAAGTCGGAACTTTTAAAATTTCCTTGTAAAAAGTCGGCGTCCAGGTCTGGAAACTCTGCTCTACCAAAACAAAAAGGAAAGCACACAGTAAAAAGAACAGGACTTTTTTATAACTGAATAAACTCACACTGTTTTTCAAATCTCCCAACAAATCTGTTTTTTCACTTTTCGCTTCGTTTTCATTTAATCTGGTAAAAAACAGGAACAGAAAAGACAATGCTGAAAGTCCACCTAAAACCCAATACACATTCAGCCAATGGGTTGATCTCGGATTGTGGTCGTCTATGAATAAGCTGAATAAAACATTTCCCATTAATACGCCGATCATAAAAAAACCTTCCAGATAACCCATAAAACTTGAATGTTCCTTATCTGAATCCGTTACCAAACCAATGGAAGTGAAAACGGAAATTTTAATTAACGCAAAAGAAACCCCGACGATGGTAAACAGCAATTTGAAAAACCAGAATTCGTTGGCAAAAGGCATTACAAAACACATACAGCTTACCAAAAGCAAAGCGATCAGCATCGATCTTTTAATTCCTATTTTAGGTAAGAACGAAGCCAGAATGAATGAGCAGATCGCAATCGGCAGATCTTTAAACCCCTCCAGAACACTTGCTGAAGATTTGGAGATCCCGAAATTTTGCTGCATTTGTAAAATTACTGTTCCCACGGAATTCAGAAGAATCGCGAAAACAAAATAATTTAAAAATAAAACTGCCTTAATATTGAAATTTTTCATTCATATAATTTCTTGTGGGCTAAGATATATTCATTTGCCTTAACATTAATTTAACATCATAAATGAATATTTGAACTATATTAATATAATTATTATTTTAGGCTTCAAAATATGATTAACTAAATGAAAGTCACTTTTGAACGTGTTGTCCCCGATGAAAAGAGCTCTTTTCGCACCATTCACAACAATTCTCCCATCTCGGAATTTAAATGGGAATACCATTATCATCCCGAAATTGAGCTCGTCTGTATAGTTTCCGGGAGCGGGACAAGGCATGTCGGTTATCACAAAAGCAATTACACCAACGGTGATCTGGTGTTAATAGGTTCCAATATCCCCCACTCCGGTTTTGGACTGAATTCTATCGATCCGCATGAAGAAATTGTTTTGCAGTTTAAAGAGGAGATTCTGCAGTTTCCGCAACAGGAAGTTGAAGCCAGATCAATCAAAAATCTTCTGGAACTGTCAAAATACGGAATTCATTTTCATGATGAGGTTCACATCAATATGCTTCCGAAATTAAAACTCATGCTGAAATCTGAAGGCTACAAAAGATATCTTTTATTGCTGGAAATTCTTTTTGAGCTTTCAAAATGTGATGATTACGAACTTCTGAATAAGGAAATTATGCCTTACACGATTATTTCCAAAAACAAAACAAGACTGGAAAATATTTTCACGTATGTTGAACATCATTATGATAAAGAAATTGACATTGAGGACGTCGCCAAACTTGCCAATCTTACTTTACCTGCATTTTGTAATTTTTTCAAAAAAGCAACTCAGATCACTTTCACCGAATTTGTGAACCGGTACCGCATCAATAAAGCCTGTTTACTGATGGCACAGGATAAAAGTATTTCAGAATGCAGCTATAGCTGTGGTTTTAATAACGTAACGTATTTCAACAGAATGTTTAAAAAATATACAGGAAAGACACCTTCAGAATTCATGAAAAATTTTCCACAGAACAGAGTGAATGTAGATTTAAAGGTAGAGGAAGAAGTAAAAATAAAAGCCGGTTTTTAGCAAAATAAATTGTGGATAACTCTGTGGATAAAATTGTGGATAACTTTTTTAACTAAAATTAAACAATTCATTTATAAATCATTACAAAACAAAAAAAGCTGTTCAAAAAGAACAGCTTTATATATTTGAATTGCAAAGCCATCAACTGACAGCCCGCTATTATCAACCAAAAATTACTTCCACTTGATATTGCATCCCATGCTCGGTTTCTGAATTTCTTCCTGCGGTTCTCCCAACAAAAGATTTTCGAAAGCAATAATCAGATCTTCTCCTGTTACTTCTTTGTGATTTCCCGGTCTGGAATCGTCCATCTGTCCTCTGTAAATTAAATCCAGTTTTTCATCAAAGAAAAAGAAATCCGGTGTGCAGGCTGCATCATACGCTTTTGCGATCGCCTGACTTTCGTCGTATAAATAAGGGAAATCAAACTTTCTTTCAATCTGGAATTCAATCATTTTTTCAGGAGAATCTGCGGGATATTTTTCCACATCATTCGAATTGATGGCGATAAATTCAATTCCTCTTTCGTTGTAATCTTCATACAGTTCGGTTAATTTATCAATTACATGAAGAACAAACGGACAGTGGTTGCACATAAAGATTACCAAAGTTCCTTTTTCGCCTTTCAGATCATCCAAAGACTGAATTTCGTTACTTTTTGACGGGTTCGGAAGCTCAAAAAAAGGAGCTTTTGTACCCAGTTCGATCATATTTGAGGGAGTATTCATAACTTTTTTATTTGATTACAAAGATATAGAATTTCTTGATTATTATAGTATGGAGGATGGATGCGAGAAGATGGAAGTCTCAGAAATTATAATCGATTGAATGGGACTATAAACTCTATTAATTTTTACGATAATTAAACAAATACTGCTTAGAAATATCCTATTCTTCCGGCATCCAGCCAATTTACAGACATCTTCAAAATCTTACTTTAAAAGTTAAAGCGTAAAATTTGTTTGGAAGATATCCTCAAAAGTTTGTAGTTTTGCTAACACTGTTAGTAATTAAAAATCATGGGTCTGCACGAACGTCGGCAAAGAGAGAAAGAAAATATACGCGCCAGTATTCTGGATGCGGCATTTTCTTTGGCTAAAACCGAAGGATGGGCATCCCTTTCCATGAGAAAAATTGCCGATGCCATAGAATACAGCGCACCGGTGGTTTATGATTATTTTGAAAACAAAGAAGCGATTTTGTACGAAATTTCTCTGAATGGCTTCAACTGTTTACATATAGAATTGCTGAAAGCACAGAGAGAATATGACGCTCCGGACGAACAACTGAAAGCTATTGTGGATGCTTACTGGAAGTTTGCATTTAAAAACAAAGAGTATTATCAGCTAATGTTCGGATTGGGAATGCAGTGCAGCGGAAAAGGAATGATGAAGGAAGAATTTTCTTCTTTCCAGAATATGCTTTACGAGTGTACGTACGAGATTATTAAGAAAAACGGATCAAATCCTGATAACGCCTGTCATATGTCACACGCCTTATTTTCAGCAGTTCATGGTTTGATATCAATTATGATGATGCGTAATGACGATATTCCTTCTACCATGAACAAAACGACTTTAGATGAAACAGTTTCTGCTTTCATTAAGTCTTTGTAAATTTTTTTGAACTAAAAATTAACACCGTTAGGAATATTAACATCCATTAATGTAAATTATTCATTTAAACCAAATTAAAAATAAAAAAAAACAATCATGCAGAATATAAACAATTAATTATTGATCTTTTTTACTTTAATAATTAACACCGTTAGCAAAAGTAACACACTTCACACCTCATATAAGTCATATTTAACTAACATTAAAAAGTTCTTCTCATGGAAACAACGATCTGAAAGTCGACATTAAGAATTCTATAATTTTTTTTGAACTAGAAATTAACACCGTTAGAAAAAATAACAGAATTCAACTTAAAAACATCACTACTTAATCTAACACTTCATTAAAAATTAAACTCAAAATGAAAATATTTGGAAAAATAAGATTCATTGTACTTCTCTCAGGAATTATCCTTTTACAAAACTGTACAAAGGCTGCAGAAGGAGCCAACGCTGCTCCACCCGCTCCGGAACTGCCCGTTTATACCGTCATTACATCTCCTGCAACAACCTATCAGGAATTTCCTGCCGCTTTGGAAGGAAAAAACAACGTGGAAATCCGGTCTCAGGTCGACGGATATTTAGATAAAATCTATGTGGAAGAAGGCGCTTACGTAAGAGCCGGACAGCCATTATTTAAAATAGATTCAAGAGCTTACGGAGAGCAGATGAATATGGCAAATGCCAATTTACAGGTTGCCAATGCCAATATCCAGAAAGCTAAAGTGGAAGTTGACAGGCTGGAACCTCTGGTTGCTGCAAAAGTCGTTTCTGAAGTACAATTGAGAACGGCAAAAGCAAATTACGCCGCCGCAGTTGCCGCCGCTTCACAGGCGAAAGCTTCCGTTGGAGGAGCAAAAATCAATATCGGATTTACAACCATCACGGCTCCGGTAAGCGGATACATCGGAAGAATTCCTCACAAAAAAGGAAGTCTGATCTCCAGAACAGATGCGAATCCGCTGACTTTACTATCAGACATCAGCGAGATTTACGCCTACTTTTCTTTAAGTGAGCTGGATTTTATCGCTTTTCAGAATAAATATGAGGGCGCAAGTTTAGAAGAAAAACTGAAAAATATGCCGATGGTGGATTTGGTGATTGCCGACAACAGTGTCTATCCGCAAAAAGGAAAAATGAGCATCGTAGACGGACAGTTCGACAAATCTACAGGAGCAATAAGCGTTCGTGCGGTTTTCCCAAATACCAACGGAACGTTGAGAACAGGAAATACAGGCAGAGTTCGTATGCCTCAATTGATATCAAATGCAGTAGTTATTCCTCAGGAATCTACGTTTGAGATTCAGGATAAAACCTATGTTTATGTGGTTGGCAAAGACCAGAAAGTAACCGGTAAACCTGTAAAAATCTCAGGAAAAACTGAAAACTATTATTTCATTTCCGAAGGAATACAGCCGGGAGAAAAAATCGTATTCACAGGAATCGGAATGTTAAAAGATGGTGCTTCGATTAAGCCGAAAGCGATTTCATCCGACAGCTTACTGAAAGCAAAACCATTATAACCGTTTAAACTTCTTTTTAACCACAAAAGTCATATAAGATTTTAAACACTTAAGTTATTGTAAGTTAAAAAGCAATCGCTCAATAAGTACACATAAGGTTTTGAAAATCATTGATTTTCAGCTAAAGTGAACTGCATGCAAAGTTTTTAATTAAACTAAAAGCTACTTAAGTGTTTAAAAATTTAAGGCTAAAAAGTTTAAACCACATTAAAAAATAAACTTCTTATGTTAAAACAATTTATAGAAAGACCGGTACTCTCTACCGTGATCTCCATAATACTTTTATTATTGGGGGCGCTCTCCCTCTTTAATTTACCCATTGCCCTCTTTCCGGATATTGCTCCGCCGAGCGTTCAGGTAACGGCATTTTATCCGGGAGCCAATGCGGAGGTTGTCGCACGTTCTGTAGCTACGCCTATCGAAGAAGCTGTGAACGGGGTTGAAAACATGACGTACATGACTTCCAATTCCAGTAACGACGGTACGATGACGCTGAATGTTTTCTTCAAGCAGGGGTCTGATGCAGATAACGCAGCAGTAAACGTACAGAACCGAGTATCGAAAGCGATGAGCCAGCTTCCGCAGGAAGTTGTTCAGGCCGGAGTTTCTACGCAGAAAGTACAAAACAGTATGATCATGTTTATGGGGTTATCCAGTAACGATCCTAAACAATATGACGAACTTTTTTTACAGAATTATCTGAAAATTAATATCATACCACAGATTCAGCGTATTCCCGGAGTGGCGCAGGCGCAGGTTTTCGGAACGAGAGATTATTCCATGAGACTTTGGCTGAAACCGGACAGATTAGCAGCAAACGGACTTTCGCCACAGGAAGTTCTGAACGCGGTAAAAGATCACAATTTAGAAGCCGCTCCGGGTCGTTTGGGACAGGGAAGCAAGGAAACTTATGAATATATTTTAAAGTATAAAGGGAAATTAAACAAGAACGAAGACTACGAAAACATTGCTATTAAAGCCAATACAGACGGTTCATTTTTAAGGTTAAAAGATGTGGCAAGAGTAGAATTCGGATCTTATACCTATACAGCAGCTAACAGAGTGGACGGGAAACCGGTAGCCGGATTTGCGATTATGCAGACTGCCGGTTCCAACGCCAACGAAATCTTAACGGAAATTGAAAAACAGGTAGACCAGTTCAAAACAACGCTTCCAAAAGGAGTGGAACCGATCATCATGTACAATTCTAAAGATTTCTTAGACGCGTCTATTCATCAGGTTGTTGAAACTTTAGTGATTGCATTTATCCTCGTATTCATTGTAGTGTATATTTTCCTTCAGGATTTCAGATCTACTTTAATTCCGGCGATTGCCGTTCCGGTTGCGATTATCGGTACCTTCTTTTTCTTACAGTTATTTGGTTTCAGTATCAATATGCTGACTTTGTTTGCCTTGGTACTCGCCATTGGTATTGTAGTGGATGACGCAATTGTGGTGGTGGAAGCGATTCACTCCAAAATGGAAAATACCGGAATGCCTGTGGAACAAGCTACAACAAGTTCGATGAGTGAAATTTCCGGAGCCATTATTTCCATTACTCTGGTGATGTGTGCCGTATTTATTCCGGTTGGTTTCATGCAGGGACCTGCAGGAGTTTTCTACAGACAGTTTGCCTTTACACTGGCAATTGCCATTATGATTTCTGCGGTGAATGCCTTAACATTAAGTCCCGCTCTTTGTGCTTTATTATTAAATGATCCTCAGGGAGAACACGGTGAACATGGGAAAAAAACAGGTTTCGGAGCGAGATTTTTCAATGCTTTCAATACAAGCTTTAATAATTTAACAAAGAAATATATTTACAGTCTTAAATTTTTAATTAAAAACAAATGGGTTGCCGTCGGAGGACTGGTTTTGCTGACTGCCGCAAGTATTTTCTTAATTAAAAAAGCACCGTCAGGATTTATTCCTACCGAAGATCAGGGTTTCATTTTGTATGCCGTGAATACTCCTCCGGGAAGTTCATTAGACAGAACACATAACGCAACAGAGCAGATTGATAAAATCATCAACGGTGAAAAAGCGAAAAAAAATCTCTGGGTTGCAGACGGTCTGAATTTCATCAGTAACGCCAATGCTTCTCCGTATTCCGCAGGTTTCATTAAATTAAAAGACCACGATCAGCGGGGTGAAATCAGTGATCCGGATCAGATTGCAGCAGGATTAACAGGGAAAGTTTCGCAGGTGAAAGATGCCAATGCATTCTTCTTCAACTTCCCTACCGTTCAGGGATTTGGTAACGTTTCCGGTTTTGAATTTATGCTTCAGGACAGAACGAACGGCTCTTTGGAACAATTAGGAACCAATACTCAGGCTTTCATCGGAGAATTAATGAAACGTCCGGAAATTGCCTTCGCGTTTACAACGTATGCAGCAGGAAATCCACAATTCACGATTGAAGTTGATAATGATAAAGCCAATCAGTTAGGCGTTTCAATTACAGAATTAATGCAGACGATGCAGATTTATTACGGAAGCAGCTTTGTTTCAGATTTCAACCGATTCGGAAAATACTACAGAGTAATGGCTCAGGCAGATATTCCTTACCGTACCGATGCGAATTCTCTGGAGGGAATCTATGTTAAAAATAAATCCGGCGAAATGGTTCCTGTAAAAACATTGGTGACTTTAAAAAGAAGTTTCGGACCTGAAACAGTGACAAGAAACAACCTTTTCAATGCGGTAACGATCAACGGAACACCGAAGCCGGGTTACAGCACCGGAGATGCAATTAAAGCAGTGGAAGAAGTAGCACAGAAGTCACTTCCGAGAGGTTATGGGTACGAATGGACAGGGATCACCCGTGAAGAGATTAAAACAAGCGGACAGACTACTTTTATCTTTATGTTAAGTATTTTGTTTGTCTATTTCTTACTGGCAGCTCAGTACGAAAGTTACATTCTTCCGTTTGCCGTTATTTTAACGATTCCTACAGGTATTTTCGGAGTATTTGCCTTCACGGGACTGGCTGGAATTGATAACAACATTTACGTTCAGGTCGGATTGATCATGCTGGTCGGATTATTAGCGAAAAATGCAATCCTTATTGTGGAATTCGCCGTACAGCGAAGAAATGCGGGACGATCTTTATTAGAATCCGCTCTTCAGGCTTCAAGATTACGTTTAAGACCGATCTTAATGACCTCGTTTGCCTTCATCATCGGGATGCTGCCGTTAGTTTGGACTCAGGGAGCCTCTGCGAAAGGTAACCACTCGATCGGGATGAGTACTGTGGGCGGAATGTTAACAGGAGTTGTATTCGGAGTATTCATTATTCCGGTGATGTTTGTGATTTTCCAGTATTTACATGAAAAAATGCCGAGCAGAAAAAAGAAAAGACTTCAAAGACAGAAACTGGAGGAAGAATTTTTAGCTGCGGCTCATTAATATATAATTGACAAAACTTTGAGAATTTAAATATAATTTGAACCATTAGGTTTTTGATTAAGAAGTTAAGATTATTAAGATAGGCTTCGCTGTTAGCAGAATACTTATTAAAAATCTATTTGATTTTTCTTAATTAATCTTAACTACTTAAATGCTTCTTAATGGTTCAAATAAAAAAATAGAGAAGAAACTATTCAAACTAAAATCATAAAAAGCAAAGTATTTTCTCCTACTAAAGACTGCTTGGAAACAATTTCTCAAAGTTTTGTAATCCATTAAAAATTTAAACCTTTATGAAAAGAATAAAAAATATCATCATCACTTTTGGACTGGCTTTGGTTTCAGTCTCCTGTGTGTCGAAACTGGCATACAAGGAGCCTGAACTGGAGCTTCCCGAAACCTTTAAATATACAGCAACAGCAGATACCGCAAGTGTGGCAAACCTGGAATGGAAACAATTTTTCAGCGATCCGATGCTGCAAAACTTAATCGAAAAAGGAATTAAAAACAATTACGATTTACAGATTGCTTTGAAGCAGGTTGCTTCATCACAGGAAAAACTGAAACAGGCAAAGTATCTTCAATATCCTGATGTTGGTTTCGGAGTTTCCGCACAGATTTCCAAGCCTTCCAAAAACAGCATGAACGGACAAAGTTTGAACTTGTTTTTAGGAAAAAGCTATGTTGAAGATTACAATGCAGCATTCAATTTATCCTGGGAAGCTGATATTTGGGGTAAAATCAAAAATCAGCAGGAAGTTTCAAAAATGCAGTATCTGCAGACTTATGAAGCAACAAAAGCCATTCAGACGCAGGTTGTTGCAGCCATTGCTCAAGGGTATTACAATCTGCTGATGCTGGATAAACAATTGCAGATTGCCCAATCTAATCTGGAACTCAGCAACCGTACGCTTTCTCTTACAGAAAAATTATGGCAAAGCGGTGACACCACTTCTTTAGGCGTTCAACAGGCAACAGCTCAGAAACAATCGACTGAATTATTGATTACGCAACTGGAACAAAATATTGCGATTCAGGAAAATGCGTTGAGTATTCTGGTGGGTGAAAATCCAAATAAAATCGACAGAACGATTGAAATGTCTGATACTTCTTTACCACAGGACATTTCCGCAGGACTTCCCGCAGCAATGGTAAGCCGTCGTCCGGATGTCCGTCAACAGGAACTGGTTTTACTGGAATCCAATTCTATGGTAGGAATTGCGCAGGCAAACATGTACCCTTCCTTGAAAATTACGGCAAATGGCGGCATCAATTCATTTAAAATTGATAACTGGTTTCAGATTCCGGCTTCATTGTTCGGTTCTGTTTTGGGAGGTCTGACTCAGCCGATTTTCCAGAAAAGACAATTGAAAACGGATTTAAATGTGGCTAAAATTCAAAGAGAGAAAAACGTATTGGCGTTCCGTCAGTCGGTTTTAAATGCGGTGGGAGAAGTTTCTGATGCTTTGGTTTCCAATGAAAGTTTAAAAGTTCAGGAAGAAAAAGCAACGGAACAGGTGGCAACCTTAAAAAACGGAATCAAAAGTGCCGAAATGCTGTACAAAGGCGGAATGGCAAACTATTTAGAAGTGATAACAGCTCAGGGAAATTCTTTACAAGCTGAACTTAATCTGGCGTCTGTAAAAAGACAGAGATTGAGCAGTATTGTAGATTTGTACCGGGCTTTAGGAGGCGGTTGGAAGTAGTAAATTAAAATTATATTGTTATGGGATGCAGTCTTTTGGGGCTGCATTTTTTTTTGAATTAAATTTTCAAACTAATAGCTTTCTGTCCTGTCATTCTGAACGGAACAAAGTGGAGTGAAGAACCTATAATATTTTCGTAGAGATTCTTCCTTCGTCAGAATGACAATCTGCGAAAATTTTGAACCATTAAGAATATTTAAGGAGTTAAGTTTAATTAAGAAAAAAATCAAATAGATTTTTCAATCAGCACTATATTAAAAGCGAAGCCAATCTTAATATTCTAAACTCCTTAACAAAAATCTTAATGGTTCCAAAAGATTTATTTTTGAAATTCCTCATTAATATACCCAATCAACCCCTCAAAATCCTCCTGCGAATATCCCAACTGCAAATAATGAATATCATCCGCTTTTCTGTACCAAGTCAATTGACGTTTTGCGTACCTCCGGCTGTTTTTTTTAATTTCGGAAACGGCAAAATCAAGATCCCATTCTCCATCAAAATATTTAAATAATTCGGAATAGCCAACCGTATTCAAAGCGGTGAGATGTTTAAATTTCTCAAGACTTTTTGCTTCTTCCAGCAAGCCTTTTTCCATCATGATATCCACTCTCCTGTTAATCCGGTCGTACAACTCTTCTCTCGGTGCTTCAATTCCGATACGGATGGTTTTAAAATCTCTGGAATCCTGCGAAACAGCTATTTGTTCAGAATATTTTTTATTCGTCTGCCAAATCACGTCGATAGCCCGCAAAAGTCTTCTGTGATTGTGAAAATCTACTATGGCAAAATATTCGGGATCGAGTTCTTTCAGGATTTCCCGAAGTTTTTCGATTCCTTCATTTTCGAAAATTTCCTGTAATTTTTTCTGATTGTTTTCATCCGCTTCCGGTAAATCATTCAATCCCTCAATCACTGCTTTCTCATACATCATGCTTCCACCAACTAAAATGACGGTATCATGTTTTTCGAAAAGTTCACTGATTTTTTTTAAGGCATCTTCCTCATATTGCCCGATCGAATAATATTCTTCCACCGAAAGATTTCCGATAAAATGATGAGGTGCTTCGGCAAGTTCTTCAGCAGACGGTGAAGCCGTTCCGATTTTCATTTCCCTGAAAAACTGTCTCGAATCACACGAAACAATCTCTGTGCTGAAATGTTTTGCAAGATCAATTGCCAGTCTTGTTTTACCAATTCCGGTGGGTCCTACAACAGAAATTAAAATTTTCTTTTTCACCGCGCTAATTTACGAAAATGAGTTTATTTAATTGGCTGGAAGATTGGAAGAACGAAGATGAAAGTTAAAATCGTTATTCAATAATATACACAACAATCTTCCCGCTTCCTTCTTCCCTCTTCCAGCTTTCAACACTAGCAAAACTATAGACTTAAATGTTTATCTTTGTAGGACAATAAAAAACTATGATTTTATCAATGACCGGCTTTGGTAGAGCCGAAGACGTTTTTGAAGGTAAAAAAATTACCATCGATATTAAATCCCTGAACAGCAAGAGCTTCGATTTAAATATCAAAATTCCTTTGAGATATAAAGAAAAGGAATTTGAGGTAAGAAAAATTCTTAACGACAGAATAATCCGTGGAAAAGTAGACTGCTACATCAATATAGAAAATCTTGAGGAGTCCAACGATGTAAAAATTAATAAAAGTTTAATTGATTCTTACATGAAGGAGCTGAAAAACATCGCTTCAGACGGACCCGATTTCGAATATCTGAAAATGGCAGTGAGGCTTCCGGATGCGATAACTTCAAGACCGGACGAATTATCCGAAGGCGAATGGGAAGCTTTGGCAAAAATTGTGAATGCTGCGGTTGACCGTTTTGAAGAATTCAGAAGAACGGAAGGTAAAATTTTACATGAAGAGCTTGAAAGAAATATTCAGAATATTGATAAATACTTAGGTGAGGTCATTCCATTCGAAGAAGAAAGAATTTCGGCAGTGAAGGAGCGCTATCAGAAAACTTTAAAAGAGTTTGAGAATGTAGATGAAACCCGTTTCTATCAGGAAATGGCTTATTTTACAGAAAAACTGGATATTTCAGAAGAAAAAGTAAGACTTTCCCAGCATTTGAAATATTACAAAGAAGTAATGGACAATGAAGATTTCAACGGTAAGAAACTTGGATTTATTTCTCAGGAAATCGGTCGTGAAATCAACACATTAGGTTCCAAAGCCAATCATTCTGAAATTCAGAAACTGGTAGTGATGATGAAGGATGATCTAGAGAAGATTAAAGAACAGACGTTAAATGTACTTTAAATTCAACGTTTAATGTTTAAAATTCAATGTAAAAAACTTTGGATAAACATAATAATTTTGAATAATAGATTTTAACTTTAAACCATAAACTAAAAACTTTGAATAATAAAGTTATCATATTTTCAGCGCCGTCGGGAAGCGGAAAAACAACATTGGTAAAGCATTCTCTGGAGGTTTTCAATGAATTGCAGTTCTCGATTTCGTGTACAACGAGACAGCCGAGAGGCAGCGAAGTTCATGCAGTGGATTATCATTTTTTAACGCCCGATGAATTCAGACAGAAGATTGCGGAAGATGCTTTTGTAGAATTTGAAGAAGTGTATACCGACAAATATTACGGAACATTAAAATCTGAAGTAGAAAAAATCTGGAATCAGGGAAAAGTGGTTATTTTTGATGTAGATGTAAAAGGCGGAATTTCCTTAAAGAAGTATTTCGGAGAACAGGCTTTGTCGATTTTCATTGAACCGCCTTCCATTGAAGAATTGGAACGAAGATTGATCTCAAGGAACACAGATGATGCAGAAACCATCAAAACGCGTGTGGCAAAGGCAGAAGAAGAAATGTCTTACGCAAAGGAATTTAATAAAATCGTCATCAACAGCGATCTGAACGAAGCAAAAAAAGAAATAGAAAGTTTAATAAAAAATTTTATTGGAAGTTAAAGACCGGATGATGGAAACAAGAAGCTTGAGGTTTATTATAAAACGTCAAAATTCTAATTTTTAATTCCTATTTTTTAATTTCTGATTCTAAAACATTGAGGTTGATATGAGTACCGAAACATTAGAAAAAGCTAAATCTGCGATTCCTGTAAGAGGATTTCTGGATATAAAAGATATAGCAATTCCTCAAGGAGAAGAGCTTGTACAGGCAATTCTTAAATTGAAAGAAGAAAAAAACGCCGTTATTCTGGCGCATTATTATCAACCCGGAGACATTCAGGATATTGCTGATTTTCTGGGAGATTCTCTGCAACTGGCAAGACAGGCAAAAGATACAGATGCAGATATGATTGTTTTCTGCGGAGTTCATTTCATGGCGGAAGCTGCGAAGATTCTGAATCCGACTAAAAAAGTAGTTCTTCCCGATACAATGGCTGGCTGTTCATTGGCAGACGGATGCTCCGGAGAAGGTCTGAGAAAAATGCGCGAACAGCATCCAAATGCTTTGGTGGCAACCTACATCAACTGTAACGCAGAAACGAAAGCTGAAAGTGATATTATTGTTACCAGTTCAAACGCTGAAACAGTAATTGAAGCTTTACCGAAAGACCGACCGATAATTTTCGCACCGGATAAAAACTTAGGAAGATATTTATCTCAGAAAACAGGACGCGATATGATCCTTTGGGACGGAAGCTGCATTGTACACGAAGCATTTTCTATGGAAAGAATTGCAAAACAATTGGCAGATAATCCTGATGCAAAATTAATTGCACACCCTGAAAGCGAAGAAGCCGTTTTAAAGCTGGCTCATTTTATCGGTTCCACTTCTGCCCTTCTGAATTATGTTGAAAAGGATGACTGTCAGAAATTCATCATCGCTACAGAAGAAGGAATTCTTCACGAAATGAAAAAACGTGCTCCTCATAAAGAATTAATTCCTGCTCTGGTTTTTGATGAAAGCTGTAACTGCTCGGAATGTTTCTACATGAAGCGTAATACCATGGAAAAATTATATTTATGTATGAAATATGAGCTTCCTGAAATTATCATCGATGAAGATTTAAGATTAAGAGCGCTGAAACCTATAGAAGCGATGCTTGATCTTTCAAAAAGCATAAAATAAATAAAAGCACTGTTTTTGGCAGTGCTTTTTGTTTTTTCAGATTAATTTTCAAAACAGTCTGCGCTCACATCCACGCACATCTGACAGTTTTGTGATAATGCGAAGTAACTTGCACATGAAGCTGAATATTCTGGTCCGTTTCCGTAATTATTCTGAACAGGACACCCTGTACAGCTTGTTGCACCTTTGATTTCTTTTAATTTTGATCTTGATAGTTTTTTCATAATAATTATAATTAAGTTTTAACCTTCTGTAATTAAGCAGCTATTGGGATTAAACGGATCATAATTGTTAAGATAAAGACATACTCTTCTACCTCTCAGATCTGTACATACTGCACAGCCTTTAGGACCACAATCCGAATCTACCACACAATTGTCTGTAATACCTCCGCTAATGGAACGAAGATTTTGTCTGCTTAGTTTTTTTAGATTTTTCATAGTATTTAATTGGTTTGGTGAACGCCTAAAATTAATAAAAAAACACAACAAATCACCCTCCGTTGATAAATTAATTCACATGTAGCAATAATCTTTTAATGTGGTCATCATTCGTTTAAATTATTTTTAGAATAAAAGTATTCTACAGATTATCACTAAAGATTTATAAATCATCATTTTACACTAAATCCGGGCGTTACTAAGAATACCTCCTGTTCAAAAAAAATAATTATGAATTGTGGAAACTAATTCAATTTAATTCAAACAATGAAGTAAATTATTCAAAAAAATTTGTACATTTGTTCATACAGCAATGAATTTTTCAAAAAACATATCAGATATTTCCACTCCGATTTTCTCTATTTCGGAAGTATCTTTTGTTTCTGTTATTGCTACAACAACTACAACTACCCCATAACGGGGTGCATTTTCACATATCATTATAAGTCTGCGTACTCTTTTTCCTAAAGAGTAAAATTCAATTTTCTATAATTAAAAAACAAATAATGAAAGTTTTAAAATTCGGGGGTACTTCGGTTGCCCATTCACAAAATATAATGTTAGTAGAAAACATTATTAAAAAAGAATCTCAGAAAAACAGAATCGTCGTTGTCGTTTCAGCACTTCACGGGGTTACAGATCAATTGATAAAAGCTGCAGAAGCCGCTTCTCACAACAATGAAAATTATATTCACATCCTTAAAAATCTTGAAGAAAAACATTTAGACCTTGTTAAAGATCTTATTCCTTTTGCAGAACAGAGTTCTTGGCTTAGTTTCGTGAAAAAACATTTTAATGATATTGAGGACATCTGCAACAGCATTTTTATCCTGAAAGAGTTTACAGACAGAATTAAAGATAAAATTACATCGTACGGCGAATTTCTTTCTTCAAATATTATCACAGCAAGACTAAAGTCAAATGGTTTGGATGCATTATGGATGGATTCTCACATCGTTACAGACAGCAATTTCACCAACGCAAAAGTAAATTTTGAAGCTACAGAAGAAAATCTGACAAAATTTCTGAATGAAAATAAAAATCAGATCATTATTACTCCCGGATTCATTGCAAAAGATGCAAAAGAAAATGCAACAACATTAGGAAGAGGCGGTTCAGATTACACGGCGTCAATCATTGCTTCTGTTATCCATGCAGATGAACTTCAAATCTGGACAGATGTAAGCGGAATGATGACTTCAGATCCGCGATTGGTTTCCCATGCGAAACCTATTGCTGAAATTTCATATTCCGAAGCAATGGAACTTTCTCATTTTGGGGCAAAAGTTCTCTATCCTCCAACCATTCAGCCGGTAATGGTGAAAAATATTGACCTGAGAATTAAAAATACTTTCGATCCGGAAGCTCAGGGAACATTAATTTCTCATCATGTAAAAAAATCTCATCTAGAAAATGAACAAATTGCTGTTGGTGTATCCAATATGAGCCATATTGCTCTGCTTACTTTAGAAGGAAGCGGGATGATAGGCATTCCCGGAGTTTCCGCAAAACTATTTCAATGCCTGAGTCAGGAAAAGATTAATGTCATTTTAATTACCCAAAGCTCTTCAGAGCACTCTATTACAATTGCGATCAGCGAAAAAGATGTTTTCAATGCAAAAAGCGCCATTGATTCTGCTTTTGAAGATGATTTAAAGCTCAAAAGAATTGATCCCGTAAAAATTGAAACAGATCTTGCCATTGTTGCTTTGGTGGGAGAAAACATGAAAAGCAGAAGCGGCGTGAGTGCCAAAATGTTCGGTTGTCTGGGAAATAACGGCATCAATATCAGAGCAATTGCTCAGGGATCATCAGAAAAAAACATCAGTATTGTTATTTCAGAAAAAGATATTACAAAAGCGGTTAATGTTTTACATGAAGAATTTTTTGAGTCCGAAATAAAACAGGTACATCTCTACATCTGCGGAACAGGAAATGTGGGAATGAAGTTAATTCAGCAGATCTATAGCCAGAACGACTATCTTAAAGAACACCTTCTTGTTAATTTAAGAATTGCAGGACTGTCCAACAGCCGTAAGATGATTTTCTCAGAAAAAGGAATTTCAGAAAATGAATTTACCAACTTCGATCAAAATGGTCAGGAAGCTTCTGCGGAAAAATTTGCGCAGGAAATTATTTCAAGAAATCTAAGAAACTCTGTCTTCGTAGATATTACCGCGAGTTCCGAAGTTCCGAATATCTATGAGCAACTTCTGAAGAAAAGTGTAAATATTGTTGCGTGTAATAAGATTGCCGCTTCTTCTGATTTTGAAAATTATAAAAATTTAAAAAATACAGCCAGAAACCACAGTTGTCAATTTCTATTTGAAACCAATGTGGGAGCAGGATTGCCGATTATCGGAACAATTAATGATCTTATCCGAAGCGGCGATAAAATTACTTCTATTCAGGCGGTTCTCAGCGGAACTTTAAATTTTGTGTTCAACAATTACGACGGAAGCAGGACATTTTCTGAAATTGTGGCTCAGGCTCAAAAAGAAGGTTATACAGAACCCGATCCCCGACTTGATTTAGCTGGAACTGATGTTGCCAGAAAAATTCTGATTCTTGCAAGAGAAGCAGGTTATTCCATTGAATTTAACAGTATTGAAAATGAAAGTTTTCTTCCTGCAGAATGCATGAAAGGAACCGTAAACGACTTTTATGATGCACTTTCCAAGTATGAAGATCATTTCAGGAATCTTTTGGAGGAAGCAAAAAATAAAGGCAAAATTTTAAAATATGTTGCTGAATTTAAAGAGGGAAAAGCAAAAGTAGGACTGAAGCATATTGCTCCGGAAAGCGATCTTTTTCACCTGTATGGAAAAGATAATATCGTAATTTTCAAAACGCTGAGATATTATGAACAGCCTCTTGTTGTAAAAGGTGCGGGAGCCGGTGCAGAAGTTACAGCAAGTGGTGTTTTCGCAGATATTCTCCGTTCAGTTTAAAAGTTAGATTATGAAAAAAGTTAAATTAAAAGTTCCGGCTACCATTGCCAATCTGGTTTGCGGATTCGATATTTTAGGAATGGCAATTCATGAACCGTTTGATATAATGGAACTGAAACTGCTGGAAACCTCTGAGATCATCATCAGACACACAGACGATTTCGGACTGCCGGAAGAAACTTCAGAAAATGTTGCAGGAAAAGTTTTATTGAAAATTCAGGAGGAATTAAACCTTAAAAACGGCTTCGAGGTAATCATTCATAAAAAAATAAAACCCGGAAGCGGATTGGGATCCAGTGCGGCAAGTGCAGCAGGAGCTGCTTTTGGAGCCAACTGGTTGCTGGGAAATATTCTCTCTAAAGAAGAGATGATTTATTTTGCCATGTTTGGTGAAGAATTAGCTTCAGGGGTGAAACATGCAGACAATATTACCCCTTGTATTTTTGGCGGAATTACTTTAATCAAATCTTCAAATCCTATTGATATTATTCCACTGAATGCACCGGACTTATTTGTAACAGTTGTTCATCCGCAAGTCGAAGTAAAAACTTCCGATGCAAGACAAATCCTGAAAAAAAATATTCTTCTGAAGGACGCCATAGAGCAATGGGGAAATATCGCAGGGCTGGTTGCCGGAATCCAGAATAATGATTTCGGACTAATCGGAAGAAGTTTAAAAGATGTGATCGTAGAGCCTGTAAGAAGTATTCTGATTCCTAAATTCGATGAAATTAAAGAAAAAAGTCTCGGTTTAGGCGCTTTAGGCGGAGGGATTTCAGGTTCCGGACCTTCCGTTTTTATGCTTTCCGAAAACGAAAAAATTTCATACGAAATAGCAGAAATGATGAAATCTGTTTACCGTACAATTGACATTGAAAGTTTCGCTTATGTTTCTAAAGTAAATCCTAAAGGAATAGAAATTATTGAAGAATAAAAAAATCAGCCTATGAAGTATTATAATTTAAAAGATAAAGAAGAAGTTGTTGATTTCAAAACAGCTACCATAAAAGGACAGGGAAAAGAAAAAGGACTATTTTTCCCAGAATACATCCCATTATTTGAAAAAGATTTTATTGAAAATTTAGATCTTTACAGCGATGTAGAAATTGCCTACCGATGCATGAAAGATTTTGTGGGCGATGAAATTCCTTCAGAGATTTTAAAAGAAATCGTTTCGGAAACCATCAATTTTGAAATTCCGTTGAAAAAAATCAATGAAAACATCTGTTCTTTAGAACTTTTTCATGGCCCGACTTTAGCCTTTAAAGATGTGGGAGCCCGATTTATGAGCCGCTGCCTCTCCTACTTTCTGAAAAGTGAAAATAAAAAAGTAACGGTTTTGGTTGCTACATCGGGAGATACAGGAGGAGCCGTTGCGAATGGATTCTATAAAACTGAGAATATTGATGTGGTTATTCTCTACCCAAAAAATAGGGTAAGCGAAGTTCAGGAAAAGCAGTTAACCGCACTTGGCGAAAACATTTCTGCTTTAGAAGTTGATGGCAGTTTTGATGATTGCCAGAATTTGGTAAAGCAGGCTTTCTCGGACGCAGAAATTAATTCAAAATTATTTTTAACGTCTGCCAATTCCATTAATGTCGCAAGATGGCTTCCTCAGCAAATTTATTATCTGCTCGCGCTGAAGCAATGGAAAAAAACAGAAAATGGAAAACCTGTTATTGCCGTCCCAAGCGGAAATTTCGGTAATCTGTGTGCCGGAATTCTGGCTTATTTCCGAGGACTTCCTGTAGAACATTTTATTGCTGCGTGTAACGAAAACGATGTTATTCCCAACTATTTAGAAACAGAAAAACTACAGATAAAAGAAACGGTAGCTACGCTTTCTAATGCAATGGACGTAGGAAATCCGAGTAATTTTGTAAGAATTTTAACGCTTTTCGGGAATAAGTTTCAGGATTTAGCGGATATGATTTCAGGATATTCTGTAGATGATGAAAAAACATTGGCTGTCATTAAAAATGTGTATGAAAATTACTATCATCTCCTCGATCCTCACGCCGCAGTCGCATACGCTGCTATGGAGAAATATTTTAAAGACAATCCTAAAAAAGGCTTCATTCTGGGAACCGCACATCCCGTAAAATTTCCTCAGGCAGTAGAGAAAGCAATTCATACTTCAGCAGATTTGCCCAAATCTTTAGAATTATTAATGAAAAAAGAGAAAAAAAGTATTGAAATTAGTCCCGATTTTGCAGAATTAAAACGATTTTTGCTTACAGAAATTTAAGAGTTATGAGCAGGATTTATTTAGAAAATGTAAAAATATATGCTTACCACGGTGTTCTTCCGGAAGAAAATATTGTTGGTACCTATTATATTGTAAATGCAGAACTTCATACCGACCTCTGGAATGCAGCAGCTTCTGATGATCTGAAAGATACGATCAGTTACGCAGACATCAATGATATTATTCATGATGAGATGAAAATAAAGTCTAAATTGCTGGAACACGTCGCAGGAAGAATCATCTTTAAAATTCATGAGACATTTCCGCAGGTAGATTATATCAAATTAAAAATAACGAAAACAGCTCCACCGATGAAAGGCGAAATGACAGGAGCAAGTATTGAGCTGGAAAAAAGTTTTAAGCCTTAAATTCTGATATTCATTTATAAAAAATTACACAATTGAAAGTTGTAAAAATAATATTTCTTCTGTTTTGTACGGCTGTTTCGGGACAAACAACGATGAGTTCTGAAGTTCCGAACTATAATTTTCCGAAAGTAAAGTCGAGTATTACCATGCCGGTTGCCATTCCGCTTTCAGAGATTAGCAATCTGATTAATGCATCGGTAAAAGATCTGATTTATCAGGACGATTCTTACACGGATAATGACAATGACCAGTTTAAAGTAAAAGTCTGGAAAACCGGTCCTATCCGTCTTGCAGGAGGAACCAATCAAAACATACTGATTGAAGTTCCTTTAAAAGTCTGGGCAGAAAAAGGCATCGGAACGCTGGGAATTTACACGTATCAGAACACCACTTTTGAAACGGTGATGTCCTTTAATGCGGTATTAAATTTTCAGAATAACTGGACCATCACCACCAACACAAAACCTAACGGTTTCCGATGGGTAACCAAACCGGTTCTGGATTATGGGAGAATTAAAATCCCGATTACTTCTCTGGTGGAAAAGAGTCTGGTGGAACAACAGCAGAAATTCTGTAAAACCATCGACAGCCAAATGGCAACCCAGCTCAACTTTCAGCAATACGCCGTAATGGCGTGGAATGTTTTTGCACAGCCTTTTAATATTTCTGAAGAATACAAAACGTGGCTGAAAGTTTCTCCGGTGAAAGTGAACATTACTCCTCTAAAATTTTACGCCAACCAGATTGATACCAACATCGGAATTGATGTATTTTCTGAAACATTTACGGGAAATCAGCCGGGTTCTGCTCCTGCGATAAAGTCGGCTCCGGGTTTCACATTTATTCCGACTTTGGGAAATCAGTTTCTGCTTCAGACAACCGCCAATATTCCGTTTACAGAAGCGACCAATATTGCGAGAAATATGTTTTTGAATAAGGAATATGATGTAAGAGGTTCATCCGTAAAAATTAAAGACATTAAAGTATACGGCGTTGATGATAAGGTGATGATAGAAGCGGAAACCGAAGGGTATGTAAACGGAAAAGCTTTTATTTCCGGAATTCCGGTGTATGATGAAGCCAAAAAGAAAATTGTATTGTCTAACACAAAATTCAACCTGAAAACGGCAAATTTCCTTCAAAAAACAGCCACGCTCCTTTTTAGAGGACGAATTGTAAAAATGATCGAGGAAGAATACGGAATTCCTACCCAGGAACTGGAAAACAGTTCAATGAAAAGCATCGAAGAAGCATTCAATAAAGAATATTATAAAGGCTTAAAAATGAACGGAAAAGTATTCAGCCTCAAGCCCAGCAAAATCCTCCTCAATCCTTATGGAATTACTGCCGTTATTGATACTAAAGCTACCTTAAAATTAACACTAACAGGAATTTAAAATTTATAAAAAACTATTACACATGAGAAAGTACCTTAAGATTGTGGATATCCACAGAGCAACAAAGTCGCAGAGATTTGCAAATACATTTTTAGATGGAATTTTTGTTCAGTTCGCATACTATGCAATGATTTTTGTTTTTTCACTTATTTATGCCATTATTTACGGAAAATCAATAACTGATGATTTACTGGAAAATGATTCTTCACTTAGTTTTTATTCCATGCTCATATATTTTGTGTTCTATTTGGGTTATTTTATTTTAATGGAATATTATTTTGGAAAAACACTCGCTAAATTTATAACAGGAACTTCAGTAATTAGCATTGACGGAAATAAGCCAACAATAGGACAAATTATAGGTCGTACTTTTTCCAGATTAGTACCTTTTGATGCTCTTTCTTTTCTTGGCGAAAACGGATGGCACGACAGTTGGAGCGATACAAGGGTAATTCACACAAAAAATTATGAGACTGAAAGACAGGCAAAAAGCGAAATAGAGAGCATTGGCACGAAAGAAATTGCTTAAAAATTTTTGTTCGAAAATAAATTTTACTATATTTGCACACCTCAAAAATGGTAAATGGTACTTTGGCCGAGCGGCTAGGCAGTGGTCTGCAACACCATCTACAGCGGTTCGAATCCGCTAGGTACCTCTTTAAAATCCCTAAATTGCTGCTTAAGCGTTTAGGGATTTTTTTATTTATCTTTTCTCCCCAACTTTTGGCTATGATCCGATCCCTTTTCTTCTGTTGAGGCTTTCCGTAATAGAAAATTACAAAGATTTTATATATTGCGGAAAATTTTTAACTATGAAAAAAACACTATTCACTTTAACAATATTATTATTGTTTTCTTGCGGAAAAAAGCAAGAATACTCTCCGGAAATTGAAGCTAAAGCAGGTAAAATAGTTGATAGCATTATGGCTTCAAATCAACAAAAAGCAAATTTAGATACGAAAGAAAGTTTTTTAGATAAAGAGTTAACTAAAAATTCCCCTGTTCAAGTTTTAAAATACAGATTTGTAGAAAAAGAATATTCTACCTATAAAGACGTTGCATTAACATATAAAAACATCTCTGACAAAACAATTTCAGCAATTCGGTTTGAATGGTACGGTGAAAATTCATTTGGTGAGCCTGCTGATATGGGAGTTTCAACTGGTACAGGTGGAGGCTTTACTGATGACGCACTAAAGCCAGGCAAAACTGATTCTGGACAATGGGATATATTAAGTAGAGATGGAAAAAAGCTTATTGGTGCAAGAGCCTATGAAGTCGTTTTTGAAGATGGGACAAAGTGGAAATTAAATAATAATTAGAAAAAATGAGAAAATTAATAATTTTTGTTTTGTTTTCGAATTTAGCTCTTAGTCAGAATATTATAAAATATAGCTCCTACTCAATGGAAAATCCTAAAAAGAGTTATAATATTATGCTTGACTATGATAATGACCCTATTGTAGAAAATATATTAATTGATGTTGAATCAGATGATCCTATTTTTAAAAAATCATCATTTATATTAACCAGACACGAGTTTTATGTCTTCTTAGACTATCTAAAATATATGGCTGAAAAGAAAAATGAATGGGATAAAATAAATATAGCCAATAAAATCACTTCAGTTGATAAAAAAATTGAATGGTATAATAAGAATTTGAAAGGCAGCTGCGTTTATTTGAATGGTCCGATAATTTCACAAACTCCTTTTTATGCAGATTATTATTATAGAAAAGGAAAAAGTTATATCATTATTAAAAGTAACAGAAGTGACGAAGTCGATTATTCATTTATCTTATTCCCTTCGTCAAAACACCTAGAAATGTTAATTGAAAAATTAAATATTGACAAATTTAATCTACTAATAGAAGAAGATATTAAAAAGAAAAATTTATTAAAATAACAAAGCTCCAAACAGGACTTTGTTATTGTTTTATTTGTTTACTACAAAAACAACTAAAAACATCAAAAAGACACGAAATAAACAGATGATAACTCCATCAAATATTTAAATAGCTTCATAAAAGCATTTAGTATTTTTGTTTACTTTTCCCGACTTTTTCCCGACGATTTATCATTTTACAGATTTTCGCAACTGAAAATAAAAACTTCCCAGAAAAACTGAGAAGTTTCTAAAACTGTTTAAAAACGAATGGAAATTGAAGTTTTAAAGCTACAATAAAACCATTCTTTACCGTATGATCTGAGTCATAATAAAAAAACCTCTCACGAATGAGAGGCAAACTTACTGAGATACTAAAACATTTAAATGTTATATATTAAATTTAGTTATAACTATTTCTATATTTTATGACCTAAATCATAGAAATAATTCTATTAAAAAACGAAAATACAAATTATTAAATTAATGATAATCAATATTTTATGTATTTATTTTCGAAAAAAACTAAATATTGCATACAAAATTTCTTCATTAGAGTGCTGTTTTTTTCACTTAATAATGATTAAATTTGCATAAACTAAAATCATGACATTTAACGAAGCATTAAAACACAAGAAGAACATTTTAAAAAATTCCAGCGAGTTTACAAAAACGCTGTATGATTACATTATTATTCCAAGTATAGACGAAGAAGGTCTTAAGTACATTGAAGAGTTTAAAAAATCTCCTGATTTGTTTATGGATGAAAGCTGTAAAAGATACAGCAGTAATGACAGGTTTAAAGTGTTCTTATTTGCGAAAAACCAAAATTAAAGCTTCTATTCTTCTTTCTCTCTTGCTATTTTTTCTTTGTACAATAAAAAATCCCCGTATTTCTACGAGGATAAAAACTAATAACCATGAAAACTCAAATTAAACATGAGTGACTGCAAATTTATGAAATGTTAGTTTTAGATACATCTATATGAAATATTAATTTCATCAATTAACAATTTTTATCAAAGATTAAAAAACTGTTAATTTCATTATAACAGGATATATTTTCTTTTTTATACCTGCTAACTTTCTTTTATTGCTGTAATTACTGGCATATGACAAATTAAATATTCTATTATCGTCGAATTTTTTCTATAATTCACATTTTAACATTTATTAAGAAAACAAAAAAATAAGCCTCCATTTCTGAAGGCTTATTTGGTGTAAATTATTAATTATTTTATTCTTTAATGAACTTTTTCTGTACAGTTCCTTTAGAATCTTCAATATCGATTACATAAACGCCGTTTATTAATGTATGAACATCAATTTTGTTGTTTAAGATAATACCGCTTGATACCACCTGTCCGGCTGAATTATAGATCTTATAATTCCCTCTCGAACTGATGTTCTTAACATTTAATATTGTGCTAACCGGATTCGGATAAATCAATATATCAGACTGATTGATCGAGTTAGGAACCGGAAGCTTAGAAATTCTTACCGTGTAATCTTCTACTTCACCATCTGGGAAGTTGGTACAATTTACCGGAATGATATCTTTGCCCATTGCCACTCTCATTACTACATATTTGTAGTCTACCAGACTGATGAACGCATCTGCAGGTACTGTAAACGTTGTACTTGCTGTAGGATTCGTATTTGGTCCGTCCGCAAGGATTCTTTCGTTGATATCGAAGTATCCGTTTCTGTTGAAATCGATCCATACTGCAACACCCGCTTTATTGTTTCCTGCTAATTTTTTATCGATCACGATCTTGTTGTTCGAAGATCCCTGAATAAGGTCGATAAATTTAGTTGTAACTCCTGTATAATCTGTATAGTTAGATCCTACAGAAATATTCGTCATCTGAGGTTTGCCATTTGGCGTTACCGTTACTTTAGAAATATATTCTGAAGTTATAGCTCCTGTAGATGCCATCTGACAATACACAATAGTTGGCGTTGTGAAGAAATAAGGAAGTGTATACGTTCCCGGAGTTCCGCTACAAACGTTTGCTACCTGCATTTCATATTTAGTCAGCTCCAATAAACCTGTTAGAGTAATCGTATTGGTATTAGACGGTACCATTGTCCAGCTCGGAATTCCTACTTTTCTGTATCTTAAGATATAAGTAGCTCCCGGGAAAGGATCCCATGTTACTTGTGCTGTAGTTGGAGTAATCGCTGTAATGGTAAGTCCCGGAGGAGGTAACTGACAAGTTCTTTCCGTAGTGAATACCTTAGGATTAGACCAAGTGTTAACAGTCGTTTCACCGTTACAGATATTTGCCACCTGTACTTCATATGTAGTATACGGAGTTAATCCGGTAATTGCATATGTATTTAAAGGAGGTGCAGTGATATTCACAGTAGTCCATGTTCCTGTACCTACAATTCTATATCTGATTACATAAGTAGCACTCGCCACAATAGGAGCCCAAGTTACGATTGCAGAGTTTGTAGTAATATTACTTATGGTTACATTCGGAGGGGTTGGATCACATCTTGTAGTAAACACAGCCGGTGTAGCAGTACCTTCAGTATTGTTACAAACAGCAACTACCATTACATCATATTTTGTAGCAGGATCTAAACCTGTATTGATTGTATACGCTGTTGCCGGCGGCGTTAATACAACTGATGAATTTACCCATGGTGTTGTTCCGTTCTTTCTCCAGTATACTTTATAACCAAGGTTATCAGGAGAAGGAGTCCAGTGTACAGTCGCTGCATTATGAGCAATTGCATCCACATATACATTCGTAGGTGCTGTTGTAGAACATGGCTTAATGATAAATGTAAAATCTACATAATTACCATAAGGAGCCGGTCCGCAAGGAGTTACCGTACCGATATAAGACGCTGCAAATCTTGCTCTGTAAGAACCTGAAGGACGACCTACAGAACTTATCGGAGCGTTAGCAACAGAATTGATATAACCTCCGGAATAATACACCTGCTCAGTAGCCGGATCAAATACTAAATCATTATTCCAGTCGATCCAGATATAATAGTAATATGTACTTGTTCCTGCATTCATCGAAACGTTAGCAATTCCTCCAGGCAATACAGAGAAACTTGTTGCCGAATTATTTACATACGCACTGTAAGTCGTAGCAGTGTAATTCAGATTCGTAAACCCGTTTGTTGATGTAATCGTTTTTAAATAATTGGTTGTCGATGATGAACCACCTGTAGGAAGACAATAATTGGTGTAAACCGTACGAGGTCCGGACCAATAACTAATATCTGAACTGCTACATCTTGCTCTTACCCAGAAATAGTACGTTGTGCTTGAAGCTAATCCCGATACCAGTTGGCTAGGTCCCGGAACTCCAGTGAACTGAGGAACAGTTGCTGCTGTAGGAGCAACTCCAGTAGTATTGTAATAAACATCATAACCATTTGCCGGTGGTGTCGCCGGAACCGTCCACTGTATTGTTGCACTTGACGTTGTCGCATTTGCAATCACAAGACCAGTCGGAGGAAGACACGTCGGAGGTGCTACCACAGATAAGGTAAAATCTACATAGTTTCCGTACGCAGCAGGTCCGCAAGCCGTATTTGCACCAATAAATGATGATGAAGTACGAACTCTGTAGTTCCCTATCGGCTGTCCCGCAGGAATCGCAATATTTGCTGTTGCCGTTGAAGTATAAGTAGTCGTTGCTAAAATAGTTTCTCCCGGATCGTTAAAGTCAAGATCATTATTCCAGTCTACCCATACATAATAAAAATAGGTACTTCCACCGGATGTCGCCAAGTTGGTCGTTACTGTAAATCCTGGAGAGCTTAAAACAACACTAGGAGAATTTACATACGCCTGATACGAAGATGCAGTATAAGCTAAATTGGTCCATCCACCTGTAGTTGTAATATTATTCAGATAATAAGTTGTTGAAGATGAACCTCCCGTAGGAACACAGTAATTTGTGTAAACCGTACGAGGTCCGGACCAATAACTAATATCTGTACTGCTGCATTTCGCTCTTACCCAAACATAATACGTTGTACTTGTAGCCAAACCGGTAATCAACTGGCTAGGTCCCGTTACACCGCTATATTGAGGAACTGTTGCCGCTGTAGGAGCAACACCTGTAGTATTATAATAAACATCATATCCATTTGCCGGTGGTGTTGCAGGAACTGTCCACTGTATTGTAGCACTTGATGTTGTTGCCGTAGTGATCGTAAGACCAGTCGGAGGCAGACACGTTGGAGGAGCTACAACAGATAAAGTGAAATCCACGAAATTTCCATACGGAGATGGTCCGCACGAAGTATTTGCACCAATAAATGATGATGATGTACGTACTCTGTAGTTTCCTACCGCCTGTCCTGCAGGAATAGCAATATTTGCCGTTGCAGTTCCTGTATAAGTAGTGGTTGCTAAAATAGTTTCTCCCGGATCATTAAAATCAAGATCATTATTCCAGTCTACCCATACATAATAATAATATGTACTTCCACCTGATGTCGCTAAGTTGGTTGTTACAGTAAATCCCGGAGAGCTTAACACCACTCCAGGAGAGTTTACATAAGCCTGATAAGAAGTAGCTGTATACGCAAGGTTAGTCCATCCACCTGTAGTTGTAATATTATTCAAATAGTAGGTTGTAGAAGACGTACCGCCTGTAGGTGTACAGTATCCTGTATAAACAGTAATAGGTCCTATTAAAGAACTTTGAGCGGTTGAACTACATTTTGACCTAATCCAAACATAATAAGTTGTATTGGCAGCTAAACCAGGAATTGTATAACTTGTAGCCGTTCCCGCAATACCTGTGATTTGAGGTGTAGCAGGAGCAGTAGTCGTTGTACTGTAATATATTTCATACCCGTTCGCCGGAGGTGTTGATGCTGCAGCCCATGTAACAGTAGCACTGTTGGCCGTAACCCCTGAAGAAGCAAAACCTGAAGCACCAAAACAAGATGGCGGAGTCCATGTATAGATAAGACCATCTGAAGGCATTCCCGGAGTTGCAGCGGTTGTATTGAAAGATTGGGTGCTGCTGTTCGCTGTTGCCAAAGTAGAAGCCGTAAACAAAGCAGTGGTAGCATTCAGCCTGTGATTAAAATCGGCATTCGTAGCCCCTCTTAATCCCGCCTGAATCGTTCCGCTTACAGACGTAGTACCCGCAAGGTAACTTCCTCCCTTATAAACTACGGCAATCGTATTTGTAGTTTCTCTAAGTCTTATCTGAAAAGAAAAAGTATAAACACTCGTGGTAGAAGTAGAATAAGAAGGTCTGAAGTCTGACCATTGTACTACAATCTCTCTGTTAGGCGCTGTTCCTACAACAGCCCAACTGATGCTTCCTGTTTTAGAAGCAATATTAAAAACAGAATTTAAATCTCTACCCCATGCAGAAACAGCCCCTGCATAAGTTTCCGTACTGGAAATCGGGCTGTAGGTAGCAGTTCCCGGAGCGGTTGCTCCGAAAGTAATAAATCCGTTTGTTGAAACATTGATGGAAGAATAATTACTTCCGTTAAATGAAACCGGAAAAGGAAGAGTAACCGGATAAACAACATTATCTAATGATGCCGCTCCTGTGTTCCCTGTTGCAGTTGCCAAGACCGTTGCCGTACTTGGCAAATCTGTATAGCTTCCCGTAGATTGTGAAAAACTATAAGAATTTACCTGTGCACTCAGTATATACGAAAGTGCCAAGAAAAAAAACAATAGATATTTTTTCATATTAATAAATATTAGATCCTCTTAGGATATGAAAGTTATAAATTTTGCTTAAGAAATTATATCTCGAATAAGGATTATCCAAGATATTGAGTTTGTGATAAAATTGAAAAAAAGTAAAATAATTCACCATAGGCTAGAAATTTGTTGTTGTACTGCAAATCTAACTCGTTTTTTGATAATATATAGTATAAATTACAATCTTTTTGCAGAAAATGCATTAAATTTTAACTATATAAATCATTAATGTTGCCAAATTTGTTTTTTTTAATAACGTCATCCTTTATGTTTTATTATAAACGATTTTATCAAATAGTAAACTCAGGCATCCCTATTATAAATTCGATCTGTAAAAAAACAACGCGTTATTGCTTTAAATAAAAAAGCCCCCTTACTCAGGAGGCTTAAAAGACAGGCCAATTTGTAAATAAGTATAAATTATTCTTCCCAGGCAATAGGAACATACACCGTAACATAACCATCTGCATCCACTTTGGCCTCAGAAACTTCTGCCGTCACAGAACCGTAGCCTACCCATCCTCCCTGTCCCTGTGTGGCAGTGAAGGTATAATTTCCTTCAGGAAGACCGTCAAAATACTGGGGCAAAGACTGCATTCCGCTTCCGCCATACGTTTCAAAAGTTTCTCCGGTTACGGTATTTGTTGCTACAAAATTACCTAGATCATAACTTCCTGAAAGTGTTTTAGAACCATTCTGATTCTGTAACCCAAAACGGATTTGAAAGGTTTCTGTCTGAGAAATGTTTTTAGATGGTGAGTGATTTTTTTCAGAATCACCTTTAAATGCCGAAAAAGAACTTACGACAGCAATTACGCCTGTAAAAAGCATAATTTTTACAATTGATTTTTTCATAATACTGTAATTTGGTGATCCAAAGATAAAGAATTCATATTAATTAGGTTTTAAGTAAAAATCAACAATTTTTAACACCTTAAAACCATTTATGAATAAAGGATTTACATCATAATTTTAAGATTCATTTAAAAAATTTAACATTGCTTAACTGAATTTTGGCTTCATAATTGGAAACAGAATTAACATCGAAGTTGGATTGACTTAAAATCCTTATAAAAATTTGAGTTATGAAAAGTATAGTATTAACAGGACTGATGTCGGTATTTTTACTGACCGCCTGTAAAAAAGACGACCAGATAGCCCAGCAATCTTTGGAACAGCAGAAAATGGAGTTCCAGATGAGACAGTTGGAAATTGAAAAACAAAAATTAGCCATCGAGAAAGAAAAAATGGCTTATGAAGCACAGAAAAAAGCGGATAGTGTAGCTGAAGTACAAAAAGCGAAAACAGCAGCAGCAAACGCGAGACCGCAAGTGATAAGAGAAACACGTACCGTTTATAGAGACAGACCAAGCCAAAGCTCAGGTTCCAGCAACGGAACTTATGCCAATAATGGAAGTTCTTCGCAGACAACCGCCAAGAAAAAAGGGATGAGCGAAGCGGCTAAAGGTACCATCATCGGTTCTGTAGGTGGAGCGGCTTTAGGAGCTATTGTTAATAAGAAAAGTCCGGGAGCCGGTGCAGCCATTGGGGGTGTAATCGGGGGTGCGACAGGATATACTTTGGGTAGAGCGCAGGACAGAAAAAGCGGTAGAGTACAGCCAAGATAAAATTATATTTTCATCATAAAAGAGAAAGATTGCTTATTTTTAGGCAATCTTTTTTTATGATTTTACTTTTGCTTTCCACACTTTTACTCATTCCTGTTTTAATGGGAACAGGGAAAATTGTAGAAAATTTTTCAGGAAAATTAATTGAAGGAATATCCGGAAAAATTCTTTTAGGAATTCTTGGAATAAGCTTATTGTGGACAATTCTTGCATTTTTTATTCCTTTAAACCGTTATGTAGAATTTTCTACCATTGCAACAGGACTGGTTTATTTTTTTAAGGATAAATTTTATAAAGATTTTACAGCCTTTTCAAAAAAAGATTTTTCGCTGATCTGCTTAGTTTCATTAATTATTTTATTCAGCGGATCTTTTTATCCCTATATTTTGGACCATTTCGGATATTATGTTCCCACTATAAAATGGCTGAAAGAATTGGGTTTGGTAAAAGGAATATCCAACCTCGATCTCACGTTAGGACAAATGTCGGTATGGCATATTTTTCAGGCGGGATTTTCCAATTTTTCCGATCCGTTTTTAAGAATTAATTCAGTTGTACTGATTATTTATACCTTATATATAATAGAAAAGAAAAGCTGGATTCAACTTTGCTTTATTCCGGTTTTACTATTGTTCTGTCAGTCACCAAGTCCGGATTTGCCTTTTATTGTTTTTTCACTCATCATTTTAAATGAAATTCTAAAACAAAATAAACAAACCTCTCTCCTGTTCGCTTTTTCAGTTTTTGTTTTTATCATCAAACCTACTATGATCTGGCTGCCGGTTTTGAGTTTTCTCTACTCTGTTTTTATTTTGAAATCCGACTTAAAAAATTTAATCTTCGGAATTTTAATCGGTTTCCTGTTTTTCATTAAAAATATTTACACATTCGGATATCCCGTTTTCCCAGTTTCAATAATAGATTTAGGAGTAAGCTGGAAACCCAATCCTGAAGTTTTAAAAATATCTTCTCAGTTTGCTATTCAGAAAACATACGACATGCAGTATTCGTATGAAGAAATTCAGAAATTTTCTGCCATTGATTACATCAGAAACTGGCTTTTTCTCAATGGAATCAAAGCAAAAATAAATCTTCTTTTTATTGTAAGTCTGATCATTTTCGTTGTTTTTACCTTCATCAAAAAAAACAGAATTATTACTTTCATCTGTATCTCGCTTATCATTAAAAGTGTTTTGGTTCTTCTTTTTTCAGCGCAGTACAGATTTTTTATGGATGTCTTTTTCGTGATCTTCTTTATCCTTTTCAGAGATTATTTTAACCAGAAGAAATCGGTTGCGGTATTTTCTGTTTTAAGTATCCTCTTTATTAGCTTTTTAACTTTCCCGAATATTTTGCAGACCTACTTCCCAAGCTTTAATCCGGGAAGTTTTATGGGAAAATTTGAAAAAGAACAGTTGTACAACCCTTCGGTCTATGAAAGCACAAAGTTTGATTCTTTCAGGGTTGGTAATTTAAATTTTAATGTTTCCACCAATTATCCTTTTAATTACGATTCTAAACTCCCTGCTATTTCCGCAGGCTACGTTTCACAGGATGAAAAACTCGGGATATTTCCTCAATTAATTGATGATAAAAACCTGAAAAAAGGATTCGTCTGGAAAAAGTTAAACAATCAGGAAAGAAAACAGGCAAAATCTGTTATTTATACTATCAATCCTCTCGGTAAATAGATCATATTTCGGGAGCCTTTTTATCTGAAGAAAAAGCCTTAAATTTGTAGTATGTTAAATACTTTAGGTAATCTTCTCAGTCTTACAACATTTGGAGAAAGTCACGGTCTGGCTTACGGTGGAATCATTAATAATTTTCCGGCAGGTTTAACGGTAGATTTCGATAAAATTCAGTACGAATTGGATCGCAGAAAACCGGGGCAGTCTGCCATCGTAACCCAAAGAAAAGAAAGTGATACGGTAAAATTTCTTTCAGGAATTTTTGAAGGAAAAACAACAGGAACTCCGATTGGCTTCATCATCGAAAACGAAAATCAGAAATCAAAAGATTATGATCATATTGCAGAATCTTATCGTCCAAGCCACGCAGATTTTACTTATGATCAGAAATACGGATTGAGGGATTATCGCGGCGGCGGAAAATCTTCTGCAAGAGAAACCATTAACTGGGTGGTTGCCGGAGCTTTAGCAAAACAGTTTTTATCGGATATCGAGATCAACGCATACGTTTCTTCCGTAGGCGAAATTTTCTGTGAAAAACCTTATCAGGCTTTGGATTTTTCGAAAACCGAAAGCAACGAAGTGCGTTGTCCGGATGCGGAAACGGCAGAAAAAATGATCGAGAGAATCAAAGAAATCAAAAAAGAAGGAAACACGATTGGCGGAACGATTACCTGTGTCATCAAAAACGTTCCTGTAGGAATCGGCGAACCCGTTTTCTCAAAACTTCAGGCGGAATTAGGCAAAGCCATGCTCAACATTAATGCAGCAAAAGGTTTTGAATACGGAAGCGGTTTCTGTGGTGCCAAAATGACGGGGAAAGAACACAACGATCTTTTCAATGAAGATTTTACCACAAAATCCAATCTTTCAGGAGGAATTCAGGGTGGAATTTCCAACGGAATGGATATTTATTTCCGTGTAGCTTTCAAACCTGTGGCAACGATTTTAAGACCTCAGGAAAGTGTGGATAAATACGGAAATCCGGCAATTGTAGAAGGAAAAGGACGTCACGATCCATGCGTTCTTCCAAGAGCAGTTCCGGTGGTGGAAAGTCTGGCGGCGTTTGTTCTGGCAGATTTATTCCTCATCAACAAAACAAGAAACATCAATAATTTTTAAACATCATAATTTTAGCAGTGGAAAATTACTGGGAAAAAGGCATCTCTTTCGAAGAGTATGTGGAAATCGGAAAACAGAGATTAGAAACCCCTTCCAATCAGCAGGAGGCAGATTATAAACCTTATTACGAACTTGGGCTTCAGAGAATCGACAGAACGTTAAAGAAATATGTGGCAGATGAAGAACAGCTAAAACAGTTAGAATCTAAAAATTTCGACGGTAAAATTTTAATTATTTCTGAGGTTTGGTGTGGTGATGCAAGTGCAACCGTTCCTGCTTTGGTTAAATTTTTCGAAGGTAAAAATGAGGTTCGTATTTTCCTGAGAGACAGCGACAAGAGTTTAATCAGTAAGTTTTTAACAAACGGAACCGAATCGATTCCGAAAGTGATTATTCTGGATAAAGATTTTAACGTTAAAAATTCATGGGGACCGCGTCCGAAATTCGGAACAGAACTTCTGATGAAATACAAAGCTGATCCTGAAGTATATACAAAAGATCATTTCTATAACGATCTTCAGGTATATTATGCTAAGAACAGAGGAAAAGATGCTGTTCAGGAAATTTTAGAATTGTTGTAATATGTCGAAATTTTTCAGATTTTTTGTTGTAATTCTATGCATTTCGAATTTTTTGAATGCTCAAAATTCAAAGCTTGAAAATAAAGAATTATTTTTTTCAAAAGAATATGAAAAATTTTCTCAGAATGACGACTATGACAATAAAGAATCCCAATCTTTACATTTTTCTGCAGAATTCAAGAAATTCATTTCCGAAAATCCTGAAACACTGTCGTATAACTTTAAAAAATTAAATAATAAAGTAAGCATTATTACCTCCGAAGATAAAAAACTCAGATTTTATGTTTGGGATACAGAACTGGGAGGAACAATGAAAAGTTTTGATCAGATCATTCAATATTCCTCAAATGGAAAAGTAAAAACCATTTATAATAAAGAACAGTCTGATACTCCTTATTTTATTTCGGAAATTGTAAAAGTTCATCTTAATAATCAGATGTATTATCTTGTTATTTCTAACGGGATTTTCTCTACGAAAGATATGGCTCAGGCAATTCAGGCATTTACAATCCGAAAAGATCTGTTAATTGATTCTGATAAGATTTTTAAAACAAAAACAACAACTCTCAATAAAATTCAGGTTGATTTTGACTTTTTCAGCGTTGTTGACAGACCGGAACGTCCGCTGAAACTGATTACATTTGAAAAAGACAAATTGTATATTCCGATTGTTGATAAAGAGGGTGTCGTTTCAAAAAAATTTCTGGTTTATCAGCTTAAAAATAATTACTTTCAATATATTGGGACAAAATAAATAATATAGATTTAATGAAAAAAAATATAATTTACATTGTACTGATTGCAGTTATTGCCGTTATCGCATTTATTCCGGGAGTAAAGGAGAAACTGCAGGAAGCATTTTTTCCGGTAGCCACCATTGAAAACGCGGTACACATCAGCGAAGAAGATTATGATATCGATCTGAAGGGAATTAATGTTCCGAGTACCAATCTTAAAGCTTTTAAAGGAAAAGCGGTTTTCCTTAATTTCTGGGGAACATGGTGTCCTCCGTGCCGAAAAGAATGGCCTTCGATCCAGAAACTGTATGAAACCAGAAAAGATCATGTAAATTTTGTTTTAATCGCCATGGAAGATAAAGAGGATGCTGTAAGAAAATTTCTGAAAGAAAATAATTACAACGTTCCTGTATACATTGCGCAAAGTCCGATCTCGGAGAAAATCCTTCCGAAAGTGTTTCCTACAACCTATCTTCTGGATAAAGACGGACGAATTTTAATCAAGGAAGATGCCTCAAGAGACTGGAACACAGAATCTACCCATCAGTTTATAGATAATATTATTAAATAATTTTAACTAAATTTTGTAAATTATTGGTACAGAATTTGCGAAATTTACAGAGTTAAAAAAAATTATTTAAACCTAAACACAAAATGAAGTATTCTAAACTGAATCTGGCAAAAGAAGCGATTAACCACAAAGGTTTCGTAAAAAAAATCCCTGATATTTTCAGAATGATAAAAATGTGGAGAAAAGGAGAATATCCTATGAGATCCATCGATATTATTCTGCCGTTGTTAGGATTGTTATACGTGATCTCCCCGATAGATCTTCTGCCGGAAGTTGCCGTCCCAGTGATCGGCGTTTTGGATGATCTTGCTGTTTTATCACTTGCAATTCCAAAGCTGATAAAAGAGGTAGATAAATTTCTTCTCTGGGAAACCGAGCAAAAATATAATTCAGGCACCACGAAAGTAATTGATGCCGAAATTGTAAAATAATTTGAAGATAATAATTAAAGACCATTCGTCGTACGAGTGGTTTTTTTATGGAGAAATGCTAAAGGCGAATCCTAATTTTTAATCTCGCAGATTTTATTGATTTCGCAGATTAATTTTGTGTCATCCGTGAAAACATTCGTGTCATTCGTGTTTGAAAAAAAACGAAACAAAATTCACAATTGACATTTAACATCATTTCCTTAAATTTGCAACATCTAATAAAAAATAATGGAAAGTAAAAAAGAATTCTTTTTGGAGTGCTACAAACTGGGCATCATTAAATTCGGAAGATTTACCCTGAAAAGCGGAATCGAAAGCCCTTTTTATGTAGATTTAAGACCTTTGGCTTCAGATCCGAAAATTTTAAAAAATTTAGCCAATTATTTACTGGATATGCTTCCTCTGGATAATTTTGATCTGATCTGCGGAGTTCCTTATGCAGCACTTCCGATGGCTACAGCGATGTCTCTGGAAAGCTATATTCCGTTAATTATTAAAAGAAAAGAAGCTAAAAACTACGGAACTAAAAAACTGATCGAAGGAATTTACCAGAAAGGACAAAACTGTCTTTTGGTGGAAGACGTGATCACCTCCGGAAAATCTTTAATTGAAACCATTGCAGAAGTTGAGCAGGAAGACATCAAAGTTGCAGACATCGTGGTGGTTTTAGACAGAGAACAGGGCGGAAAAGAGCTTCTGGAAAGCCGTGGCTACAGAGTTCATACGCTGTTCAATATTTCTGAAGTCTGCACCATTCTTCGTGAAAACGGCGAACTTACGGATGATGAAGTAAAAAGAATTCAGGATTTTTTACAGGGAAACCATATTCAGTTTGAAGAAAAAATAAGACCTTCTTACGAACAGAAATTAGAAACTGCACAACATTCCGTTTCCAAAAAATTACTGGAAACCGCTTTAGCAAAAGAATCTAACTTAATTGCTTCTGCGGATGTTACCACCACTCAGGAATTATTAGATTTAGCTGAAAAAGTGGGACCACACGTTATTGCTTTAAAAACTCATATCGATATTATTTCGGATTTCGAATACGAAAAAACCATTACTCCATTAAAAGCTCTTGCTGCAAAACACAATTTCCTTTTAATGGAAGACAGAAAATTTGCAGACATCGGAAACACGCAGGAACTTCAGTTTACAAGCGGTGTTTTTAAAATTACAGACTGGGCAGATTTTGTAACTTCTCAGGTAATCGGAGGTTTTGAATCTTTAGACTGCTTCAAAAATGTAGGCGTTGTAGCCATCATCGGAATGTCTTCGAAAGGAGCGTTAACAACAAGTGCTTATCGTGAAGAAGCGTTAAAAATAGCTTCATCGCACCCGAATGTTATCGGAGGAGTATCTCAAAATGCGCTTCCTGAGGAAATGTTATTATTCACGCCGGGTGTAAATTTAGCCGATTCAGGAGACGGAAAAGGACAGCAGTACAATACTCCGGAACACGTTTTCAAAAAGCTTCATACAGATTTCATTATTGTAGGAAGAGGCATTTATAAAGCTGAAAATGCAGAACAGGCAGCTCAGACTTATAAAAACGAAGGCTGGAAAGCCTATTTAAATTCTTTAGAAAAAAAAGAAGTTCAGCACTAAAATCTTTGCAAAATCTCTGTAAAATAAGTTATATTTGATACTTTATCAGGAATTTTGAAAAGAATCAGTATTTGTCTTATTTTGTTTTTGGGTGTTGCAGAAGTTTCTGCACAGAAAGATAGTATTTACATCGGAGCGAAGCTGTCTCAGGATAAAAAGATGCTCGATGTAACCGAAGAAATTGTGTATTTCAACAATTCGGAGAAAGATCTTAACTCCATTAAGCTTTTAAATTGGGTCGCCGCTTACAACAGGCGCGGAACTTCTCTGGTCTACCGAAAGCTGGAAGACAGGAATACCGATCTTCATTTTGCCAAAAAAAATGAACTGGGTAAACTGCTGAATTTACAGGTTAAAAATTCAGGCAAAGAAATTCCTGTTGGAGAAACTTCTGAGGAAAATATTTTTCTTCCCCTGAAAGAAACTCTGAAACCCGGAGAAAAAATAAAACTTCAGCTGCAATATCAGATTCAGCTTCCTGATAAGAAATTTACAGGATACGGAACTTCTGATACTCATGTAGCGTTAAAATATTTCTTTATTGTTCCGGATCGTTTTGATCCGGACAATATTTCCAAAAGAAAGTATGCCGACATTGAAGAAACCGTGAGTTATAATACATTCTGGACGGTAAATTTGGATCTTCCGGTTAATTATTTTGCGGAAAGTAATCTTTTACAGACACAGATCAATTCCTTCAATGGTTATCTTGATTCTGATCCAGAGTTTCTGATTTCACAAAACGAATATCCTTCCATTAATATCAATACAAATGATATTCATACAGAAATTAAGTTTGGCTATAATTTAAAACCAGAAGAAAAACAGAGTCTGGAATTTTATCTTCCGTTACATTTAAAATTCATCAAAGAAAGGATTGGTTCTGTTCCCGAAAGAATTTTTATTTCAGATAAATTCAGAAACAAGGAAGATTTTTTCGGAAATAATGACATTGCTTTCTGGAAATTCAGATTCCAGCTTTTTACAGATGCCGAAAAAACAGATCTTGACTATTTCGGCATCGTTGCCAAAAAAGTTTTAGATGAAATAATTATTACCGACAAACAGGATCATCACTGGTTCAGAAACGGACTGAAATCTTATCTGGAAATTCAGTACCTCAAAAAATTCTACGCAGATACCAAATTGCTGGGAAATTTACCTGAAACGAAAATTTTCGGCGTAAAACCTTTAAAATTATTTCATGCTTCGGATGTAAAACTTACTGAAAGATATGGTTTGGCATATCAATACATTATGTCTCAGAATCTGGATCAGAAAATTGATGAAGATTATTCTGACCTGAGTAATTTTAATGACATGGCGATCAGTAATTTTGAAACAGGAACGCTTTTCAATTATTCTGCCGACAAAATGGGCTACGGAAATTTTGAAGCTCTTGTAAAGGATTTTATTGCTAAAAATACCGACAAAGAGATTGATCCTGCTGATTTTTTAAAAGAATTAGCAGAAAAAGATAAAAGAACAGCTTACCTCCCTGAATTTCTTGAACATAAAAACAGGGTAAATTTCAGACTGAGAAAATTTAAAAGAGAAGGCGATTCTCTGAATGTAACCATTCAGAAGAATACATCTGCCAATATTCCGGTGAAGCTGCAGACGACATCAAAAAACGGGGAAATCACAGAATATTGGGTCGAAACAGAAGAAAATCAAAAGACAAAAAACTTCTCCATTCCGGCTTTAGACACCTATAAAATAACGCTGAATGATGATTACATTTTTCCGGAAGACAATTACAGGGATAACTTTTTGTATGCGAAAGGTTTCTTTTCCAATATGCGTAAAATAAAGCTTAAACTGATTAAAGATATCCCCAATCCTGAATTTAATGAAATTTATATCAATCCGAGAGTACGTTTCAGCAATACGTACGATAAATTTCTGATCGGATTTAATTTTAAAAACCAGTCGTTTTTCGATCAGAAGTTCCTGTATTCCATTACTCCGACTTACAGTACCGGAACAGGAAAACTGACCGGTTCGGGAGCCATTGCTTATTCCTTCCTTCCTGCTGAAAGCATCATCCGAAGTCTTACTTTTGGAGTTTCAGGCTCTTATTTTCACTATGATTATGATCTTGCCTACCGAAAAGCCTCTATTTATTCAAATTTAAATTTCCGAAAAAACCCGAGAAGTACGGTAAGCAGAAGTTTAGGCGTTTCTTATAACTATTTTGAAAGAGATCTTAATGCGTTGATGATTGCCAATAACGACTATGACCGGTATAATCTCTGGAGCGTTGGATATGGATATAACGACAGCCAGAGTATTCACGAAAAAAGTCTGGGCGTAAGTACACAGTGGATGGAAGATTTTCATAAAGTAACCGCAGAAGGATTTTACCGATGGGAATTTGCGCCAAGACAAAAACTGAGTGTACGTTTATTCGCAGGATATTTTATTAAAAACAATACCAGAAACAACACCTTCAATTACGGAATTTCCAGAGTTTCAGACTACTCTTTTTCCTATAACTTACTGGGACAGAGCGCAACAGGAGGAATTCTTTCCCAGCAGTATGTTTTGGCAGACGGAGGATTTAAATCGTTCATTCCAGGAAGTGTAAATAAATGGATTACTTCAGTAAACGTAGATACAAGTGTATGGAAAATTTTCCACGTCTATGCAGATGCAGGAGTTTATGACAACAAAAACCAATCGACGAAATTTATCTGGGACAGTGGCGTAAAAGTGAGAATCATCCCCGATTTTCTTGAAATTTATCTTCCTGTACAGTCTTCTTTAGGTTTCGAACCCGGCTTTAAAGATTACGGAAAAAGAATACGATATACTTTAATTCTTAATCTGAGTTCTATTATTAATGCGGCGAGAAGAGGTTGGTATTAAAAAAAGTCGCTCTAAGGCGACATTTTTTTGATATATTATTAAATATTATTGCTTTATAATCTTCTTGACTACAATATTCCCATTCTGATTAATCTGTACAAAGTTAACTCCAACAGGAAGCAGAGAAGCATCAAAAGTAGCAAAATCCCTTATTTTTTTGCTTTCAAATATCTGCCCTGAAGATGAAAAAATATTAACTTCTGCGTTTCCTGTAAGATATAAATCAAAAGAGTTTTTAACCAAGGTATTGGAAATTTTTACGCTATTCTTAAGAATTTCAGGATTTATAGTTCCCAAAGAGCCTGAAGGAATTAGAACAACATCGTCAAAATAAATAGCACCTGTAGTAACACTATTTTGAGCATAAACTCGTAAACTAAGTCTTAAAAATTCTGTAGTTGCAGGACTTGTTGCCGTTGCTGTTACATTAACCCAATTAGCGTTATCAGATGTATAAGTCGATGGCTGAAAAGAACTTCCTGTAACGGAAATATTAGCGCTTGCAGTTCTGAACTGTATCCAATGTCTTGCTCTAGCATTAGGATCATTATCCAGCACCCAATAAGAAACAGTGTAATCAGTATTTCCTGTTGCTGCTACATCAATATAATCTAAGTTTCCGTTAGTATTCACTGCGACAGGTGAAATTTTTGCAGAATTATTACCTCCATGAACTGAAGTTGTTTCTTTTGCTCCTCCTGCCATACTGAACCATCCATCTGGTTTAGCAGCAGGATCAGTCCAAGTTTCAAGATTCCCGTTTGATATAAGATTCTGAGCGTTAAAAGAACTCATAGCTGAAAGTGCTATTAAGACAGTAAAAATCTTTTTCATAAATTTAAAGCTTTAATTATTAATAATTTACATTTACAAAGGTATAAAAAAACCACCATTTATGTTAAATGGTGGTATATATTTAATATATTATTAAAGTTATCTTTTAATAATTTTCTGAGAAACTTTTTTACCATTTACAACTCCAGTTACAATATAGTTCCCTTCTTTTAATTCAGCAACACTTACAGATTCATTTTCTTTTACAGAAGCTGTTTTAACGATCTGTCCTAGCATGTTGTAAACTTTCATATCTTTAGCATCAGCTCCGAAAGTAATCTCATCATTTTTAACTAAAGTATTTTTAACAAAGTTACTTCCTTTTACAGTAGATAGATCTGTAACGGCTAAAGTTCCTGATGTTCCAGTTAATTTAATATCATCAAGCCTCCAATTTCCTGTAATCGTGTTGGTAAATTTAATGCTTAAAGTTGAAGTTGAAGGAATTGTTCCTGTAGGAGTAATTAAGATATAAGTATTAGCTGTTCCGCTACCAGTAGCTCTTGTATAAGTTAATGGTGTCCATGTTGATCCATCTGAACTTACTTCTACTGTTAATTCGTTGCTAGAAGCATTTGTAGTTTTTAGTTGACCAAAACTCAACTGAATATTAGAGTAAGACGATGTATTAATTCCACTTATAATAAAGTTTGTACCAACTGTTCCTGTAAAAAATATATTTCCACCTCCCGAAGCTCCAGTATAACCTGAAGAAGCCAATGAATTTCTAACATCAGCAGTTCCAGAATAAGAAATCGGACTACCATTCTGAAATGTATTGGCAGAAATAGCAGTTGTAGCTGTCGGAGTCCCCATATTTTCAGAATAAATTGTAGTTTGTGCAGATACAAACGCTGAAAATACCATTGCAGCAAATAGAGAGTAAATCTTTTTCATGATTTTAAAATTTTAATTATTAATAATTTACAAGCCAAAATTACGCCATTTTTTTTTAGTAATGCAATAATTGGGTTAATTTTCTGTTAATAATACTAAAACCCTTTCCATAAAGTATTTTTAAGTATTTTTACGCTTTATTTTTAGAGATTTGCGAAATTTTATTCTGATATTCGTGTTGTTGTTCGTGGGCATATTTTCAGGAAATGCTCAGGTATTTACATGGAAAAATCCCAATCTTCCGCAAGACACTCTTAAAAATGACAGTCTTAAACGGGACAGCATTCTCGCTGCCAGATTTGAGCAGGATATTTTCGCAAAAGACACGCTGGATTTTGTAAAAACCAACAACCGCATTATTGTAGATGAAGGAGTTCTTGCTAAAAATGATAAAAAAAGATTTTTAGGGGAATTAAATTCCAAAGGATCCATCATTCGTGGGATTACGTTTGGGAACAATCAAGGACAGTCTGTACAAAGTTCTATGGATTTACAGATTTCCGGAAGGCTTTCGAAAGATGTGACTATTCTTGCAAGTATTTCGGATCATAATCTCCCGATTCAGGCAGATGGATATACACAAACGCTTGAGGAATTCGACAAAATTTATATGCAGCTTAATATCAAGGACAAATCGATATTGAGAGCGGGACATCTGGATTTGGTGGAAGCTAAAAATTATTTCGCTAAATATCAGCGAAGAAGCATGGGACTAGAATTTCAGACGGAATTCGGGAAAGAGAACAAAACCTTTGTGGATGTTTCGATGGGGGTTGCACGAAGTGAATTTCACAGAATCCGTTTTCAGGGAGTGGAAGGAAATCAGGGTCCTTATCGTTTAACCGGAAAAAACGGAGAACAGTTTATCACTTTAATTTCAGGTTCTGAACAGGTTTTTATCGACGGAATCCTCATGAAACGCGGTGAAAATCAGGATTACATCATCAATTACAATACCGGAGAAGTTACTTTTACCAGTTTCCGACCGATTTTCCAGCAGAATTTCATTACGATATCTTATAATTATACCAACAGAAATTATTCAAGATATTTATTTACCGGAAAAGTTGAGCATAAAAGGGAAAAACTGAAGCTCGGACTGAACTGGTTTATGGAAAATGATAATAAAAATGCACCGCTTTCTTTAAATCTTTCACAGGAAGATCAGCAGATTCTTGCAGATGCCGGAAACAATCCGAATTTAATGTATGCTCCTTCCGGAGTGGTGACAGAATATGATGTCAATAAAATCTTATATAAACTGGTTCAAAGTTCGGGAGGAAATTATTATGAGTTTTCAACCGATGCCACACAAACATTGTACAGCGTTTCTTATACGTATTTCGGGGCTAATTTAGGAGATTACAAAATTACGCAGACAAACAACAACGGGCGTGTTTTCGCTTACGTTGGTCCCAACATGGGAGATTATCGTGCCGTAAGGAAACTTCCTTCTCCGGAAAAATCGCAGGTGTATTCTGTAAACTCAGAATATTTATTAAAAGACGGAAAAATAGGAGCGGATATTTCTTTGAGCAATTATGATGTCAATTTATTTTCATCAAAAGATTCTCAGCAGAATATAGGATATGCATGGAGAATTTTCGGAAACAAAACCTTCACCAAAAACAACTGGAAAGGAACTCCGAATTTCGAATATCAATACATAGACAAGCAGTTTCATATTTTAGACCGAATTAATGATGTGGAATTCTCCAGAGATTTCAATCTGGCGCAGGAATTCAGCGGAAGAACGCAGAACAGATTTATTTTCAGCTTTTTGAACAAATGGAACAATAAATCAACATTAAATTACCGAATCAACTATCTTGATGAGCAGGAAACATATAAAGGAATAAAGAATGATCTTGATTTTGGATGGATCAGCGGTAAATTTTTCACAAAAGGAAATTTATCCTATCTGAATACCAATGCTGTACTTCAGGATACCAAATTCATCAGAGGCGGGGTTTCCACTGAGTTTACCGGCAAAAAGGGAAGCTGGGCGATTGGCGGAAGTATGGAACACAACGAAAAGAAGTACAACGATACGCAACTGATGGACGTTACCAGTTTCAGCTGGAAAGAAATTTTTGTTCAGAAAAAAATCGGAGACAGTACAAGAACCAAACTTTTGGCAAAGGTTTATATGCGAGATAATGATTCTGTGCGGGACAACCGACTTCAGAACATGAATAATATTTTGGGAATTATGGCAGAAAGCCAGATCATCAAAACAGAAAAAACAACGTTAAATGCCCTACTCCACTACAGAAAGTTCTTTTATCAGAATCAGGATGTGGATCTTTCGAGAAACAATGACTTCGTTGTCGGAAATATTCTTTATAATCAGCAACTTTTCAAGAACGGAATGCGTTTGCAGGCGTTCTATGAACTTGGGAACGGACAGGAAGCCCAAAGAGAGTTTCAGTATATTAAAGTGACGGACGGACAGGGAATTTACAAATGGACGGATTACAACGGAGACGGTGTTCAGCAGCTTGATGAATTTGAAATTGCCGAATATTCCGATTTGGCGCAATACATCAGAATTTACACGAATTCCGTCCGATATATTCCTTCCAACAAAAATAAAATTCAGCTCGCCTTATTTGTGAATCCGTCGATTGTTTTTAATTCTGAAAATAAATTTTTAAAACGCTGGAATTTCAATATTTCATTAAACTCACAAAATTCATTCTTCAAAAAAGATAAAGTACTGGTTTTGAATCCCTTTGAGAAGAGTGATGACATGATTCTTAAAAATCAGAATATTCTGGCTTCCGCACAGTTCAGTCCGACTGACAAATCCGGCTGGAATGGAAATTACCGTTTCATCTCCAATGATAACCTCATCAATGCGAATTTCAGTAATGAGGAGCGCGAACAGGTTTCGCATTTCCTGAATATCGGCTATTGGTTTAATAAAGAATTCCGTATCGACTGGGAAAATTCGGTTCATGATATTCAAAATTCTTCACAGTTATTTTCTACAAGAGATTACCGCTTGAATAATTTTGAAACAAAACCAAAAGCAACCTATAAGTTTACCGATGCCATTCAGGCTGAACTTTCTTCGGCATTCCGCCAGAAACAGAGAGTGGATGGAGAAGAATTCCTCAAAGCTTTTGACGTTACGGGAACCATTCAGTGGGAACGCAGAAAAACGTCCATCAGAGGAAATTTCTCGTTCATCAATAATAATTTTAACGGTAACAATTTCAGTATTGTCGGAAACCAGATGTTGGATGGTTTAAAACCGGGGAAAAATCAGGTGTGGAGTGTTTTCATTCAGCAAGCGATTAATTCTTTTCTACAGTTAAATTTAAATTACGAAGGCAGAAACTCCGGAGACCGCACGATTCATATCGGAAGTATGCAGGTGAAGGCGAGTTTTTAGAGTCGGAGGGTTTTGAGTTGGAGAGCTTGAGGGTTGGAGGGTTGGAGAGTTTAAGGGTTTGAGGGTTTTAAATTTCATGCTTAGTATTATAATTTACCTGAGATTTTCGTTTTTTACACTGCTTATTTGACAGCAATTACATTAATAGAAATTATCAAATTCTGAAATGCTCAGAAATTCGTAAATTTGCACCATGATAAAAATTGGCAATATAGAACTGCCGGAATTTCCGCTTTTGCTTGCACCGATGGAAGATGTGAGTGATCCGCCGTTCAGAAGACTTTGCAAAATGCACGGAGCAGATTTAATGTATTCGGAGTTTATCTCTTCAGAAGGGTTAATTCGTGATGCCATCAAGAGCCGTAAAAAGCTTGATATTTTCGATTACGAAAGACCTGTCGGAATTCAGATTTTTGGAGGTGACGAAGAAGCGATGGCAATGTCTGCAAGAATTGTGGAAACGGTAAATCCGGATCTGGTTGATATCAATTTCGGATGTCCTGTAAAAAAAGTGGTCTGTAAAGGAGCAGGAGCAGGAGTTTTGAAGGATATTGATCTGATGGTTCGTCTTACCAAAGCCGTAGTGCGTTCTACAAGCCTTCCTGTAACGGTAAAAACGCGTTTGGGTTGGGACAGTACTTCCATTAATATTGATGAAGTGGCAGAACGTCTTCAGGAAACAGGCATCAAAGCATTAACCATTCACGCGAGAACCCGTGCGCAGATGTACAAAGGGGAAGCTGACTGGGAACATATTTCAAGAATTAAACAAAATCCTAATATAGAAATTCCGATTTTCGGGAACGGTGATATCGATTCTCCTGAAAAAGCGTTGGAGTACAAACAAAAATATGCGTGCGACGGTATTATGATCGGTCGTGCAGCGATTGGTTATCCCTGGATTTTTAACGAAATCAAGCATTTCTTTAAAACCGGAGAACATTTGCCGGCTCCTACAATCGAAGACCGATTACTGGCTGTTCGTCAACATGCAGAATGGAGCGCAGAATGGAAAGGCGAAAGATTAGGACTGGTGGAAATGAGACAGCATTACAGCAATTATTTCCGTGGAGTTCCTCATTTTAAAGATTTCAGAAAGAAATTTTTAGAAGTGTTTACTTTAGCAGAAATGGATGCGCTGATTAAAGAAACGCAGGAGTTTTATACTGAATATTTAGCGCAACAGGCATAAAAAAATAAACCATCAATAGTAAGTTGATGGTTTTTTATTTTCACTGTTAGTTTTTTTCCTTTTCCTTAGTATCCTTCCGAAGCTGATTGATTTTTAATTAACGCCAATGCAGATGAAGTTCCTATTCTTTTTACACCAAGACTGATCATTTTTTCGGCATCTTCCGGAGTTCTTACTCCTCCTGCTGCTTTTACAGGAAGTTTTCCGGCGTTTTCCAGCATGATTTTAATTCCTTCAAAGGTTGCTCCGTTGGGTTTTCCTCCTTCTGTCTCATAGAAACCTGTGGAAGACTTTACGAAAATTTTGGATAAATCGTTTTCAGAAAAGTTTTCTTCTGCCCAACCGGAAATGTTTTTGGTAAGATCAGCAATTTGCCCATCGTTTAAAGCGGCAATTTCGATGATCCATTTTGCAATTTTATGATGTTCCAGACAAAGCTTTGTACATTGTACAAACTCCTCTTTTACGAGTTCAAGATCACCTTTCAGATAAGCACTGTAATTGATCACAAAATCCAGTTCATCTGCTCCGTCAGCAATTGCTTTTTCAGCCTCTGCAAGTTTTTCGTCTACAGAATAGGTTCCTTCATGAAACCCGATCACCGTTCCTACCACAACATCTGCATTCTTTTCCTGAATATACTTTTTAATTTCAGATACATAATCCGGACGGATCATTACGGCAAAAATACCATGATCTATCGCTTCCTGCGTGAGTTCTATATCTTTCTGTAAAGTTTCTTCTTGTGACAGCCCCGACTGTGCAGGTGTTTTCAAATATGTTGAATCCAGATATTGTGCAATATTCATAATTTATTATACTTTCAGTTGTCTGTAAATACCCTGTTCCAAAGATATGAAAGTTTCTGTTCTTATCACCCCTTTTAGTTGCTGAAGCTTACTCAGAATCTGCATAAGATGGTCGTTATCTTTACAAAGAACTTTCAGGAAAATGGTATAATTCCCTGTTGTGTAATGTGCTTCCACCACCTCATTAATATCCTTAAGCGATTTTACCATGTCCGGATAATGGCTTGGCTGATCCAGAAATACCCCGATGTAGGAAATCACTTTATACCCTATCTTTTTAGGATTAAGAAAGGAAATAGAATTTTCGATTACTCCCGCCTGTTCCAGTTTTTTAATTCTCTGGTGAACTGCCGTTGTGGAGATGCCTACATTCTTAGAAATATGAGCTAAAGAGGATTTGGCATTATCCATCAACATATAGATAATTTCCTTATCGATTGAATCTAACTGATAACTCGTGTTGTTTGAATTTTTCATTCTTTCTACTTTATTTATGTTTTTTACGTCTGTTACAAATTCCTGAATTTTATAAAAACCGGAAAATGATCGCTGTAGCCTCCCAGATACCTCGTTCCTGCGTAGGTTCTGTAGGGTCTGCCTGCAAATTTTCTGTCACGGCTGCTGAGTTTTTCAGAATTAAATATTTTTGCCTCCTGAAATTTCAGACCACGGTCATCATTAAAGAAAGACTTCGATAAAATGATCTGGTCATACAGCAATCCCGATTTATAATGAAAAGTAGAATAATTTCTCGTGGAAAACAGACGCTGGAAAGGATTTTCCAATACTTTTATTCCTGCATCATCAAAAAGAATTTTTACTAAATTTTCATCATCTGGGTTTTCATTAAAATCACCGCACAGCAATACGTTTTCTTTATCATTATGTACAAGCTTCAGAATTCTTTCCCGAATTTCAGAAAGGATAAAGTCTCTTTTGGGCTTATTAACATCTTTTTCGCGTTTAGAGGGAAGATGCGCGATAAAAACATTAATAATTTCGTCTTTATATCTTACTTTCGAGTAAAGAATATCTCTTGTTGTATCGTAATTTCCTGTGCTTCTGTTTATAATTTCAAAGAAGAAGGTAATGGTTTCTGAATCTATTACTTCCACTTTGTTTTTATCATATAATAAGGCTACATCTACCCTTCTTTCGTCCATAGAATTGTAGTGTACAATTCCATATTGCGAATTGAAAGGTTCCATCTCCACAAGATCCTCCAGAACTTTCCTTCCGGAAACTTCAGAAAGGCCGATCATAAAAGGCAGAACACCATTCTCCTCCTTCATCAGTCTGAAAACATGTGCAATTTTGGAAAGCTTATTCCGGTATCTTCCTTCATCCCAATTTCTGAGTCCTGATATCGTAGGATCTAATTTATGCTTTGGTTTCGGATCCGGTAAAAATAGATTTTCAACGTTGTAAAAACTAAACAGCTCCATTACCACACTTTTCTGATTTCAAACAATTCCTTTTTTTAAATTGATTATGTAAATTTATTATTTTATTTAATATATCGTCAATAATTTTAACAAATTTCGATAATTAATTTTATCACTCAAATATAGATAATTAAAAGAATATTTTAAATCAAATAGATAAATTTAATTAAAAATATTATGCATTATACAATATTTACCTTTAAGCCCAAATAAAATCAGTTTTTTAAATTTAGATTTTTGTTAGAAAAAATTCTATGAACAGTTAGGTAATAGGAATTTTTTCAACCATTTTTACAACAACAGCTATGATTTGCTATTGTCAAAATTTCAATAAAATTTGCCGATTATTTACAACTCTGATTGTTTTTATCTATTTTAAAGCAAGTCCGGACGCTTTTCTGTGGTTATCCTTACAGCTTCATCATGCCTCCATTCTTCAATTTTGGCAAAATTTCCGCTCAGCAAGACTTTAGGAACTTCTAAACCTTTGTAGACTTCCGGTCTTGTATAGATCGGAGGAGATAAAAGATCGTCCTGAAAACTGTCCGTTAAAGCACTTTGCTCGTCATTCAGAACACCCGGAAGCAGACGGATTACAGAGTCTGCAAGAACGCAGGCTGCCAATTCTCCGCCGGTAAGAACATAATCTCCGATCGAAATTTCTCTGGTAATATGCAGATCTCTCACACGCTGGTCGATTCCTTTATAATGACCACATAGGAAAATGAGATTATTTTTAATAGAAAGTGTATTCGCAATTTTCTGGTTTAACGTAACTCCATCCGGTGTAAGATAAATCACCTCATCATACTCTCTCTGGGATTTTAATTCTGAAATGCAGTTATCCAGCGGTTCTACCATCATCACCATTCCTGCACCGCCCCCGTAAGGTTCATCATCAATCTGCTTTTTTTTGTTGATTCCCCAATCTCTCAAATGATGGAAATGCACTTCTGCCAAACCTTTATCAATCGCTCTTCTTAAAATAGAAGTTTTAAACGGACTTTCCATCAGTTCCGGAAGTACGCTTATTATATCAATTCTCATTGTACTGTTTCGTTTTTCTTATTTGGCAAAATTATCAATCTTAAAGAAGAATCTTTATTAAAATAGCTCCACATCCAGTTAAAGAACACGGCAAGCTTGTTTCTTACACTTAAAATAAGCATTAAATGTAAAAACATCCAGAAATACCACGCCAGAAATCCCTGAAATTTAACAAATGGTAAATCTACGACCGCTCTGTGTTTTCCGATGGTTGCCAGAGAACCTTTATCGTCGTACTCATACTCCACCCATTCACCTGCATTCTTCTTTAAGAGATTCCTTCCCAAATTTTTTGCCTGATTAATTGCTACGTTTGCCACCTGCGGATGACCCTGCGGATATTTCGGAGTTTCCATATACGCAATATCTCCGATTGCAAAGACATTATCGTAGCCTTTTATTTTATTGTATCGGTCTGTAATGTATCTGTTTTTTATTAATTTTTCGGCAGGAAAACCATCTACAACGTTTCCTGTAACTCCGGCTGCCCAGATTACATTATTGGAAGGAATGGTTTTTCCGCTTTTCATATACACTTTATCGCCATCGTAATCCGTAACGTATTCCTGACTTAAAAATGTAACGCCTAAATCTTTTAAATATTCTTCAGATTTCTGCTGTGCTTCAGGACTCATTACCGCCAAAGGCTTTTCTGTAGAACTTACCAGAATAATTTTCAGGTGATCGAAATTCATATAAGGATAATCGCGCGGCAGAATTTCTTTTTTCATTTCAGAGAAAGCTCCGGCTAATTCTACTCCGGTCGGTCCGCTTCCTACGATTACGATATTCCAGTTTCCGTCGTCGCTTCGGCTCTTTTCTAGAATCAGCTTTTCGAAAGTCATTAAAACATGATTCCGGATACTGATTGCTTCCTGAGTATTTTTCATTCCGAAAGCTTTTCCTGCAAGATCATTATTGCCAAAAAAATTGGTTTTACATCCTGTTGCGATGATGAGTTTATCGTAGGTAAATTCCGCTTCGTCGGTGATGACTTTATTATTTGCGGTATCGATTTCCTTAACCTCCGTTAAACGAAACTGGGTATTTCTGGAACGCTGAAAAATTTTTCTGAAAGGAAAAGAAATATTGGAAGGTTCTATCCTTCCGCATGCGACCTGATAGAAAAGCGGCTGAAACATATGATGGTTTACCCGATCCAGAACAATAACCTTTTTGTTCTTGTTATTCAACGTTTTCGCAAGCTGCAGCCCCGCAAAACCTCCTCCAATGATGATGATCTTTTCGCGTGTTTCCATAGTACACAAATTTACTGATTTTATTTAGCATTTAGAAGTGAAAAAAGTTAGTTTTGTAAATCTTTATTCACAAACGATGTACAGCAAAAAAACCGCCAAAAAGATCCATCAGAACCGTCGGAAAAAATATCTTTTCCGCAGAAAAATTGTGTTGGGAATTTTAATTATTGCTCTTATCGGAACAGGATTGTATTTAAGGCAGTCCATAAGCTATTATTACGCTTTATATTTCAATAAATTTACTCACAGAAAGCTTCACAACAGTGAAACAGAAACGCTGAGAATTCAAAAAATCCTGTCCAATAATTTAGATAAAACTTATGGGTTTGATATTTCGCATTATCAGAATAAAGAAGACATCAAATGGGACAGCCTTACTATCGGAAACAAAACCATTCCGCTGGAATTTGTAGTGATGCGTGCAACGATGGGAAACCGAAATGCCGATAAACATTTTTCTGATTTCTGGGAACAGGCAAAAAAACAGAATTTAATCCGCGGAGCCTATCATTTTTACAGAGCAGATGAAGACCCTGTCATTCAAGCGAATAATTTTCTGGAAAATGTAAAGCTCGAAAGCGGTGATCTTCCACCGATTTTGGATATTGAAAAAATCCCGAAACGCAAAACAAATAAAAAAATGGTTGAAGACCTTAAAGTGTGGTGCAAAATTGTAGAGGAAACTTACGGCGAAAAACCCATTATTTATACGTATTATCATTATTACAAAGATTTCCTGAAGGGCGAATTTGATGATTATCCGCTCTGGCTAGCTAATTACAATGATGTTCCGGCTCCGTCACCCGATGCAGAGTGGGATTTCTGGCAGTTTACAGAAAACGGAATCGTGCACGGAATTAATACAAAAGTAGATCTGGATATTTACAACGGAAGTTCGTGGTCTTTGAAGAGGCTGACTTTGGATTGATTTTTTTCCGGTGATTTTGCAAATTTTAAACATCTGAAACTTTGGCTGAAGCCAATCGAAAAACCTTATATTGTTAACGGGCTGAAGCCCGTTTCTATTGATGAAAATATCAAACTAAAACCTGTGTGAATTCTGTACAAAACTATTTAAACGGCTTTCTTTGAATCCATTCTATTTTGGGAGAAATAGAAGGAAAAATAGTTTTCAGGAAAGGATTAATCATGAAATTATTATGCTTAATTAAACCAAAAATTTCAGTCGGCTCTGCTCCGATGGTTGATTTGATCTCTAAAGCTGTTCTTCCGAAAATAATTCTTTCAAAACGATGATGAATTCCAAATTCCACCATATCAAGAAGCATATTGAGATAGATCTGCTTTTGTTTCTGACAGTCTTTTTCGTAGCCTAAAAAGTAGGTATCAATATCTTTGTTATTGAGGATCATGGTATAAAAACCAATCAGTTTTTCATTCGAAAAATATCCGAAAAGTCTGAAATTACCTCCAAGATTTTCTTTCATGCTTTCAAAATGATTTTCTCTGAGAAAAAAGGTATTGAAAGGGGCATTTTCTGCCACATTCTGATAAAGAACATTCATTTCAGACTGATATTTTCTGATCATGTCTAATTGGAGTTCTTTTTTAATGATTCCTTCCAGTTTCTTTTTGGCAGTTTTGGCTCTTGCCCTGTATTTCTTCGAAAAATCGTTGATATAATCATCAAAATTATTCCAGTTTTCTCTTATCCGAAGAATCATGTTCGGCTGAACGGAAAATCTGAAATATTTCCGATGCTTTTCTCCTTCAAAGTATTTCACAAAATTCGACTGGTAATCTTTATATATAATTAAGGATGTTTTTCTTATTTCCTTCTGCATTTTATAAACGGCTTCTTCCAGAAGCGGAATCACTTCTTCGGAAGTAATTTTTGAAGCATCAAAATAAAATCCGTTCTGTCCTGTAAGCATATTATTTCCCAAAATCATCACATCTCTACTGAACTTTTTTGCAACAAAGTTCCTGATGCTGCAGAATATTGCATTGTTCTGAAAGGTCTTATGCTGCAGAAAACTGAGATACTGAAACAAAACGCCGCCAATCAGTTCATTTTCTTTGAAAAAACCGACAAAGAAGCATTCCATGTTTTGCGGTCTGGAATTTTCTAATGCACGAAAATATTCTCCGGAAAGCAGAATATTGTGATTTCCGATCACAACATTCCAGTCTTCCGGCAAATCGGCAACTGACTGAAAAATTCTTAAAGTATATGACATAAAAAAGGCTACGCAAAAGTAGCCTTAACTTTTTAAAACATTACATTTATTTTTGTGTTGCCCAGTGAAAACCGTCCGGAGCATACCAACCGCAGATAATTCCGCCCATAATGGTAATGCAGACCGTCCAAAAAGCAGCGTTAATTAATGTATATTTCCACGATTTTCTTTCGAACATTGCATTGATGGCAATCATGGGAAGCACGAATAAAAATCCCGTCATGGAAGAATGCAGTGCGCCGTGACCAAAGGATCTGTAAGCCATTCCGTAGTCTTTCATGAAGGCATGATAAGACGGATTGGCGTTCATTTCATCTCCGCCGACCATTCCGAGCGCGCCAAACTGATGAATCGTTACAAATTGTAAGAACAAAGCCATTAAAGCTGATAACATGATGGAAAAAATAAAAACTCCGATCATGGAACCCTTCATTTTCTCTTCGGTTAAACCGACTTCTTTCATCCATGCTTTTCCGAAAACTTTAGGATGATACCAGATAAATCCCATTATTATAGGGACAAGTGCGGCTGCAAAAACAGCCCAGTAGTTGATTTGCATCATAGTTTTAATTTTAATAATGTTAGGAATATAAATCTACATCAAAAATCCATTAAATAATACATTAAATTTAATAAATATTTAATTTTAACTAAAATATTATAATTAAATAAAACCAAAAGCAAATACAATTCAATACATAAGACAATTCATTATTGTTTTAATATTGAAAAAAACGCGTGTAAGGCTTCGGGATTGTATTTCTGCTTTTTCTGATACATTTTCGTACTTTTGCGGCTCAGTTTAAGTTTCAAAATCTAACCATCAAACTATAATGAATTACGTTTCTGCCGAAAATCTTACCAAATCCTACGGAATAAAAGTTTTATTTGAAAATATTACTTTTCATGTAAACGAAGGAGATAAAATTGCCATTGTTGCCAAAAACGGAAGCGGAAAATCCACCCTTCTGAAAATCCTGATGGGAAAAGAAATTGCAGACAGCGGAACGGTAATCATCAATAAAGACATTCAGGTAGTTCTGTTTGATCAGGAAATAGATTTTGACCCGACCATTACGATTGATGAGTTTATGATGACTCTGGATTCGGCTCCGATTATGGCTCTGAAAAATTATCATCAGTCTCTGCATTCCACAGACAATGATTTTATTGAAAAAGCTCTTCTTGAAATGGAAGCGCATAAAGCGTGGGATCTGGAAAACGAAATGAAACAGATTCTTTCGCAGCTAAAAATCACCGATCTGGAAGCTAAAATGGGAACACTTTCCGGTGGACAGATCAAACGTGTTGCTTTGGCAAAATTGTTAACAGAAACAAGAGCTGAACACCGCCATACTTTATTAATTATGGATGAGCCGACCAACCACCTCGACGTTGAAATGGTGGAATGGCTGGAAAGTTATCTGAGTAAGACAAAAATTACTTTATTACTGGTAACGCACGACCGGTATTTCCTCGACAGTGTATGCGATACGATCTGGGAAATGGAAGATAAGAATCTTTACGTTCATAACGGTTCTTACGCCACATATCTTGAAAATAAGATGATTCGCGAGGACAACACGAATGCTACGATTGATAAAGCCAACAACCTTTACCGAAAGGAACTGGAATGGATGAGAAGGCAGCCGAAAGCAAGAACTACAAAATCCAAATCCAGAATTGATGCATTTTATGAAACAGAAAAAGTAGCCAAAACAGACACAAGAAAACAAGGTTTAGAGCTTGATTTTGAAATGAAAAGGCTTGGAAATAAAATTCTTGAGCTTAAAAATATTGACAAAAGTTTTGGAAGTAAATTGTTGCTGAAAGATTTCAGCTATTCTTTCCAGAGAGGTGAAAAAGTAGGAATTGTAGGGAAAAACGGAGCGGGAAAATCTACTTTATTAAATATTATTCAGGGGTTTGAAAAAGCGGATAAAGGAGAGATTGAAACCGGAGAAACCATCCATTTCGGATATTTCTCGCAAAAGGGTCTTACTTATAAAGAAGATGAAAGAGTAATTGACTTCATTAAAGAAGTTGCTGAATTTTATCCTTTAGCCAACGGAAAAAGTCTTTCTGCCTCCCAGTTTTTAAGATTGTTTTTATTTGACGATCAGACGCAGTACTCTCCTATTTCCAAACTTTCGGGTGGTGAAAAAAGAAGACTTCATCTGATGTATATTTTATACCAGAATCCGAACTTTTTAATTTTTGATGAGCCTACGAATGATCTGGATCTTCCGACTTTAACGGTTCTTGAAAACTTTTTACAGCAGTTTCAGGGTTCATTAATCATTGTGTCGCACGACAGGTATTTTATGGACAGAATCGTAGATCATATTCTTGCTTTTGAAGGAGAAGGGAAAATTCGTGATTTTACAGGTAATTTCTCAGAATACCGCGAAGCGAAAAGCAAGGAGGATGCTTTGGAAAAGTCTGTTTCCGTAAAATCTGAGCCTGTAAAAGAAACAGTTCCTGCTGCGAACAATACAAATACTAAGAAGAAAAGACTTTCATTTAAAGAACAGCGTGAACTCGAAACCATCGAGAAGGAAATGCCGGAATTAGAGGAAAAAAGAGCGAAAATATTAGACCAGCTTAACAATGAAGCGGATTACGAGAAAATATCCAAACTTTCTGCCGATCTGGAATCTATCTCTGAAACTTTGGAAAACCATGAAATGAGATGGCTTGAACTTCAGGAGATTTTGGGTGAAGCGTAGTTGAGTTTGAGGGTGTGAGAGTTTGAGTGTATTAGGGTGAGAAAGTCTGAGAGTTTTAGAGTATGGAGCGTTATATTTTAATTGATATTAAATTTTCTTACTCTAAAAAATCTTGCTTTAAGATTCATAACTCTAAACTGCAATAAAACTCCCAAACCCTAAAACTCTCAGACTCTAAAACTCTCACACCCTACAACTCCAAGACTCTACAAGTAAATCACTTTCTCCTGTTTGGAACTTTCCGCAGCCGCATCGATGATTTTCATATTTTTGATGATTTCTTCCGCAGGTGAAGGCAATGCGTATCCGAAAACGATAAATTCATAAATCTGCTGATAGTAATTCATGTAATTTCCCGGTTCGCTTGAAGTGAGAATTCTTTCAGTTTCTTTATTTTCATTTAGATAATTCAGAATCCCATCGGTTTCTGTTAAAGGCTTTGTCCATTCTTCGCCATATTCCGGAACAGCTCCTGCAACGAGTTCATTTTCCTGATTATCGGTTCTTTCCTGCAAAAAGCTTCCTTTTTCTCCGTGAACGGCATAAGCAAAATGCGCTTCTTTGGTGAATACTGAAGATTTCAGCCTTACTCTTAAATCATTTGGATAAAACAAAATAATTTCAAAATAATCGTTGGCAAATTCTTTTCCTTTCATGGAAAAAACATCGGCAAACAGTTTTTCGGGAAAACCAAAATACTGAACTGCCTGATCCACCAGATGCGATCCTAAATCATGCAGAGAACCCGAACCTACAGCTTCAGGATTTTCTTTATGTGCTTTTCCACTCGGCTCAGTTCTGAACCTATCGAAACGGATTTCCACCTCCTTGATATTTCCGAGTTTTCCTTCGTTGATGATTTTCTGCACCTGAAGATAATCGCGGTCGAACCTTCTGTTCTGATAAACGCTTACAAATAATTTTTTCTCTTCCGCAAGTTTTGCCAGTTCTTCTGCTTCTGCAACATTTACGGTGAAAGGTTTTTCAACCACTACATTTTTCCCTGCTTCCAGTGCCTTTTTTGCATAGTCAAAATGTGTCTGTACCGGAGTATTCACAACCACAAGTTCGATATCGGCATTTTCCAGCATTTCTTCTACGGAACGGTAAATTTGTGCTTCAGGATATTTTTCTTTAGATTCTTCTTTATTTCTTTCCACGATCGCGGAAATAAAAAATCCCGGATGTTCTTTCAAAAACGGGGCATGAAAAACTTTTCCGCTCATTCCGAACGCACAAAGTCCGACTTTTACTAACTGCATAGATTTATTTTTTAACAAAGATATTTAATCTAAAGTTCTCATCCCTACTAAAATAAGGGAAAACACAATTTCTAAATTAAAGATTAATGATAAAAATCAGTTTATAATTTTTATTAATTCTAAATAATAATATACATTTGCACTTTATTTAAAACCACTCTAAATAACAATAGACTATCATGAAAAAGCAGCTAGCCACAATAGGATTAGTATTCGCAGCCCTTTCTTTGGACGCGCAGATGAAATACGTTGAAGCTGATACCATTAGAATCCAGACTATTGAAGACGTTAATCTTCATAAAACCGGAAATCCCAACAAGGCAAGACCATTATCTACCAAGTCTAATCTTACGATGATGGAAACTCCTCAGCCGATTGCCATCGTTACTCACGAAATTATAGAGCAGCAACAGGCAAAACAACTGAGTGATGTTCTGCAGAACGTTAACGGAATCTATGTAACTTCTTCCAGAGGAAATTCTCAGGACAGTTTCGGAGGACGTGGTTTCATTCTGGGAAATGATAATATTTTCAAGAACGGTTCCAGAGTTAACAGCGGAGTTTTTCCTGAAGTAAGCGGATTGGAAAGAGTGGAAGTTCTTAAAGGTGCGAATGCAATGCTGTACGGAAATACGGCTGCAGGTGGTGTTATTAATATGATTACTAAAAAGCCTAAATTCAACTTTGGCGGAAGCGTGGGAATGAATGCGGGAAGTTGGAATTCTTATAAACCGACAGTAGATCTTTATGGTCCGCTTTCAAAAAATATTGCTTTCCGTGTGAACGGAGCGTATGAATATGCAGAAAGTTTCAGAGATGTGGTACAATCTGAAAAGTATTATTTCAATCCTTCGTTTTTATTTAATTTAAGCGACAGATCACAGATCATCGTTGAGGCAGATTATCTTAAAAATGATTTTACTCCGGATTTCGGAATTGGTTCCATCACGCAGCGTGACGGATATACTTACCAGATGAATAATCTTCTTCCGAGAAATGCTTTTTTAGGAACAGACTGGCAATATCAGAATATAGAGCAGGTTACTACCAATGTTACCTTCAATCATCAGTTCAATGAAAGATGGTCTTTAAATGCTACTGCTTCTTATCAGAATTATACAAGGGATTATTTTTCTACGGAAAGAGTTCAGTGGGGATATGAAAAATCTACAGACAGGCTTTTCTGGAAACGTCCTTTGAACAGAACATACAACGAACAGAACTATACTTCTGCACAGATTAATTTAAATGGTGAATTCAATACAGGAAAAATAAGCCACAAAGTGTTATTCGGAGCGGATGCCGATTATGGAGTTGCAGATGCTTATACTTACTATAATCCGACCAACAGACTGGCTTACGGAAACAGCTATCTGTATGGAACTAACGGAAACAGCAATGGTCTTCTTTATCTGGACAATCCTGATTCGTGGGCAAGCGGAAGTATTCCGGCTGCGGAAATGTTGGAGAAAAACAGAATTAATACAAGAAGAATCGGAGTGTATGCTCAGGATTTCATCAGTCTTACGAAAGAATTCAAAGTTATTGCAGGGTTGCGTTGGTCTTACATTGAAAATATGCCTACGATCAACACAAAATTTAAAACGGTTACAAGCGGTTTGGTGAATCTGAATTCTACCACAGGAAAATCACTGGTTAATAATTCATCGTCATCCGATCAGGCAATATCTCCGAAATTAGGTTTTGTTTATATGCCAAACGATAATTTTTCAGCATTTGCAACCTATACAAACTCTTTTGTTGCCAACGTAGGAAGATTAAGAGACGGAGAGGCTTTAACGCCTACGAATATCGATCAGTATGAAGTGGGTGCCAAAAAGAATTTCTGGAACAATGCTTTGGCAGTTAATCTAACTGTTTACCAGATTCTGTACAGAAATTATTATCAGAATGCATTAGATGATAAAGGCAACCAGATAGATCCTGCAGGGCTTACCAAAGATTTTGCTGGAAAAATGAGAAGCCGTGGTGTTGAACTTGATATCACAGGAAATCCAACAGAAAACTTATCCATTATCGGAGGTTTTTCTTATAACAATTCTGTGTATTTAGATACTCCGGAAGCTTTTGGATATGTAGAAAACCAAAGATTGGTAAGAACTCCTGCAACAACAGCAAATGCATCGGTATTCTATAAATTCACAAAATTGGTTCCGGGCTTAAAAGTAGGAGCCGGAGTATATTATATCGGAGACAGACTTGCCGGATGGAATGATACCAAAACAGGAGCCAACAGTTTGCAGCAGAGAAATGGGGTAAGCAGAATTTTCGAATTAAAAGATTATACTACAGTTTCTTTATCAGCAGGATATGACTGGAAGAAATTCTCGATTCAGGGGAAAGTCGGAAACCTGTTTGATGTAGAGAATTACACCGTTCACGAAAATTATTCCGTGAACCCGATTACGCCGAGAAACTATTATGTTACATTAACGTATAAGCTGTAAAAAAGAATCACAATAATTTCTTCATGTAAAGTGGGAATTGCAATTTTGCAGTTTCCACTTTTGAAATTTTAAAAACAAAAACAATATATATGGATAAGATTAAAGACACAAGAAGTTTTATGAGAATCACGCACCGTTATCTGGGCTATTTCCTTGCCGGAATAATGGCTGTTTATGCAGTAAGTGGTGTTTTGCTAATTTACAGAGACACTGATTTTCTGAAAAAAGAAAAAAAGTACGATAAAGTTGTAGAAAAAAATCTTGATGAGAAAGCATTGGGAAAAGAATTGAGAATTAAAGGTCTTGAAGTGGAAAAAACAGAAGGAACCGTCCTTACCTTTAAACAGGGAACTTACGATGCAGCAACGGGGCAGGCAAAATACACAAAAAAAGAACTGCCAGTTGTGCTGGATAAAATGACAAAACTTCACAAGGCACAGTCTAAAGACAGACTTTCTCCGTTAAATGCCTTTTTCGGGATTTCTTTGTTCTTTTTTGTAATCTCAAGTTTCTGGATGTTCAATCCTAAAACGAAGGCTTTCAAAAGAGGAATGGTTTTCACGATTGCAGGTCTTGTAGTGTCGGTTATTTTGCTTTTATTGTAATCTGAACCTGAAAAAAATTCCTTCCCATCGGCATTTCATAAGAATTATTTATACTTTACTATTATCATGATTTCACCACGTATTGATTAGAATGGCACATTTATTGATTTTCTGAAATCACAAATGATATAACATTAAAATATTAAAATAATAAATTATGAAAAAGCTAATTTTTACAGGAATAATGGCAGTAGCTGGTTTGGCTGGAACAATGAATGCACAAATCCAGAAAGGAAACTGGTTAGTTGGTAGTAGTTTAATATCAAGTAATTTCGGTTTAAATACTGGTGGTGGTTATAACATTGCTATTCAGCCTAAAGGAGCATACTTCATTGAAGACAACGTAGCTGTCGGTGGTTATGTAGATTTAGGATTCAATAAGGTAACGAACGGTTCTCCTACAGAATTTACGTATGGAGTGGGTGCTTTAGGACGTTATTTTCTTTCTCCGGGAGAAAAAGGAGTAGATAACTTACTAAACCACGGACGTTGGTTCTTAGAAGGAAATGCAGGGATCGGAGGAAGATCTGTAGAAAATGCAGACTCTACAACAGGTTTCGATTTCGGAGTAGGTCCTGGTTATTCTTACTTCATTACCCCAAACATCGGTCTTGAAGGTTTAGTAAAATACAGAGGAAGAGCAGGATTTGGTAGCGAAGGTTTAAATTCGAATATTACATTCAATTTAGGTTTCAGCATCTACCTTCCTACATCTAAAGCAAAACAAATCGCAAATGATGTAAAGTAAGATTACGATCCAATCACTTCACATTCACATATACACTACAATTGAAATCGCCTCGAAGTTTTTCGAGGCGATTTTCGTACAAATTAAAACTAAACTATAAAAAATCAAATAAATCATGTATTCGGTTGTGGCGTATATCTCAGATACGGCTTTATTTCTTTCACTCCTTTCGGGAAAATTTTTCTGGCATCTTCCGTAGAAATTGAAGGCGGAACAATTACGTCATCTCCGTCTTTCCAGTTAACAGGAGTCGCTATTTTATGAGAATCTACCAGTTGAAGAGAATCCAGAACCCTCAGAATTTCATTAAAATTTCTTCCTGTGGAAGCAGGATAAGTAATGATAAGCCTTACTTTCTTTTCCGGATCGATAATTAATAAAGAACGAACGGTAGCCGTTGCAGAAGCGTTCGGATGAATAAAATCATACAATTCAGAAATTTTTCTGTCCTTGTCTGCGATAATCGGAAACTGAACTTCCGTATTCTGTGTTTCATTAATATCTTTAATCCAGTTCTGATGGTCTTCTACTCCATCCACACTCAGGGCAATTACTTTGGTTCCTCTTTTATCAAATTCTTCTTTCAGTTTTGAAGTATACCCAAGTTCTGTGGTGCAAACCGGAGTATAATCTGCGGGATGCGAAAACAAGATTCCCCAGGAATTTCCTAAATATTCGTAAAAATTAATATCCCCTGCAGAAGTTTCTGCCTGAAAATCGGGTGCGGTGTCTCCTAGTTTAATTGACATAATATTTTGCTCTTATTAGTCTACAAATTTAGTAGAGTTTTTGGAACTGGCAAAATTTTTGTTGAAAAATTATATCTTTAATCAAAAAAATTTTTATTCATGGAGAAAAGTGGTTTAGGCTATATTGATGTTGTATATAATGTAATACAGAACTGGTATGTAAAATTTGCAGAAATTACCCCAAAACTTATTGTAGGGATTCTGGTATTTTCTTTCTTTCTGTTTACCAGTAAATATTTAAGTCAGGGTGCCGTAAAACTTTTTCATAAATTCTTTCCAAAAAGCAAAAAAGAAAGTTCACTGGTTACGTTAATCAGCGTTTTCAGGTTCTTGATCATGGTGATGGGAACGTTTATTGCGCTGGAAATTATGGGCTTCAGCAGTTTCCTTTGGAAATTCATCGGGAGTTTGGGAGTTGCAGGGGTTATTGCAGGGGTTGCCCTGAAAGATCTGGTTTCCAGTATATTCTCTGGAATGCTGATCGGAATTGATAAAGCATTTAAAGTCGGAGATTATATTACGATAGGAACACACTCCGGAACGGTACAGGAAATTGGTTTTTTAACAACGAAAATCATTACGGACGACGGTAAGAAAGCTTATATCCCGAATCAGGTGGTTTTTAATGCTCCGTTTTACAATATTACCGCATCCCCTCAGCGAAGAATTATTTTGAATTTCGAAATTCCTGCCGATGAAGATATTTCAAAAGCACAGAAAGGTATGCTCGACATCATCAAAAATCTCGAAAATGTAGACAAACTCGATACCGCAGAAGTTATTTTTACCGATCTGAAACAGGGTGTTTTCAATATTCAGGCAAAATTCTGGATGAAGGTGGGTGCGAATATGGTTCAGCTTAAAAGTGAGGCTTATTTGAAGATTAAACAACGGCTTGATAAGGACGGTGTTCAGCTTGTAACGCCTACAAGCATCAATATTACGAACGGAGATCATTTAATCAACGAAAATCAGGACTAAATAAAAAAGCAACCAATGAATGGTTGCTTTTCTGTTTTTATGAATCAGTAATTTATTTTTTGATGATTAATTTTTCTGTGATCTTTTCTCCATTTTCCAAAACCAGAGAGATCAGATAATTTCCATTCATCAGATCATTAACTTTTACCTGAGTTTCACCTTTGAAACTGCCTTCTTTAATTAATCTTCCTGATGCATCATACAAAGTATAATCTGCTTTCTGAGAAGAATTTTTAAGCCTGATATTTACAACATCATGAGAAGGATTCGGATAAATCGAGAAGTTTTTCACATTGGCTTCTGCCGTTGCGAGAACAACCTGAGTAATTGAGAAACTTGTTGTATTAAGTGCATAGTAAATATTTCCTACCGCTTTCACCATAATTCTTGCAGACGAAACATTTTCATTAGGCAGCGTAACATTGGCAGAACCATTGTTCGGAACACTTGTTGCCAAAACGGTAGGGAACGTTAATCCTCCGTCTTTAGACAGCAAAATAGATACATTCTGAGTGTTGATGGTTCCTGTATTGGTTCCTGCAACATTCCATGTAACCGGAACGGAGGTATTTCCGTTATAGTTTGTTCCTGTTGTTGCCTGTGAAGTTACCGTGAAAGGTCCGTCGTTGGTAACCGTTACCACCATTGCATCTCTTGCTGCCTGATTTCCGGTTGCTTTATTATCATTTACCAAAAGAGAAAAATTCAAAGTTCGGGCAACACTTGGGGTAACTTCCCATTTCGGAATAAGATTATTCGCCACAACGGAACTCAGCACCGGAAAATATCTGGACGGAGAAACCGTTGGAGTTAAAGAACGGTAAACCGGCCCCGCTGTTCCGGTAGAAACCGGAGGCTGTGTATTGCTTGTATTATCATATTGTTCCCAAAGATATGTTAAAGCATCTCCATTCGGATCTGTTCCCGTTCCCGTTAAAACAAAAGCGGTACTTTTCGGAATATTGTAATCGGCTCCTGCATCTGCGGTAGGAACTCCGTTATTGTTGTTAATTTTGGCAGCACAATCTGTCCCTCTCTGCAAAACAGCATACATTTCAATTACACTTGCTGCATGAAAGTAGGGATCACTGTTATTCTGCACATTATTGGTTGCTCCGCAAATTCCCGCATAAGCCATAATCGTAGATCCGCTTCCCGGTTCGTAAGCTGTTGCGTTATTGAAGTTACCGGCACATGAAGAGGTTGCCGCTCTGAAGGTATGATTTGCTCCAAACTGATGTCCTATTTCGTGCGCAACATAATCAATGTCAAAAGGATCTCCCACCGGAGCTCCGGAACCTGTAACGCCTCTTGCTTTACTGCCTGAAACACACACCACTCCTAATCCTGCCAAACCACCACTGTTTGTTCCAAAAACGTGACCAATATCGTAGTTTGCAGATCCGATAACCGCAGTTGTGTTGGTCTGATTCTCATTGATCATGCTTCCCGGAGTTCCGTTGGTAAAGGGATCCGTTGAAGAATTGGTATACACAAGCAGATTATTATTGGCAATCATCACCATGGTTGTGGAAATTGTTTTTTCATAAATTCCGTTTACTCTGGTCATTGTTGTTGCCATTGCTGCCATTGCCAGAGAAATTGTTCCGCCATGAAAAGCAGTATATTCTCCTGTCGCAGAAAGAGCCAGTCTGTAGGTTCGGAACTGTCCGTCCGAAACCAAAGGGGCTTTATTCGTCGTACTGTTATTTTTTAAGTTATCCAGTTCGCTTTCGACATGGCATTCAAAAAGTCGGTCGTTTTTCGGGAGGTCTTTTCTTTTGTATAAGATAAATGCCGAGTTGTCTTTTGTATAACTGTCGAGATAGCTGACTTCCCAATTATCGAAATACATCACACTGATTCCGGTAGAAGGAGTCACACTGAAACGGATTGAATTTTCGGGATGACTTTTCTGCCAACCGATGTAGGAACGGATTTCAGGAAATTTTGCCTGTAATTGCGGCTCCATTACAGAAGCTTCCTGAACGATGTAATCTCTTATTTTCCCATCAGAATCCGGAAATTTAACAACAAGGCTTTCATCCCCCGAAAAACGTTGTGGTGCCTTTTTAAGATCAGCTTTAATTTTTTCAAGATCAGCCTGATATAAAGAAAAATTATTGGGAGTCGTCCATCTCGGGTTCAGGTTTTCCCGTTCTATCTTTGTTTCTTTTAGTTTCGACCAGTAATTCTGCTGACCAAAAACCTGTGCTGCAATCAACAGGCACGAGACGATAAAGGTTTTAGCTTTCATGACAGTAATTTTATATATTAGTATTGAATGTTGACTTTTTTAACAGATAAATTTTCGTTGAGTTTTAATAAAATATCGGGCGGAATTCTGCTTTTCTCATTAAAATCCGGATTGTTGAATTCTTTCACTTTTATATAAAGTGTATTTTTATCAAAAGTAATCGCATCAATTGAAACATCATTAGAGTTTTTCAGGCGGGGTTTTACAATAATATACGTTTCATCTTCTGTGATGGAAGGAATTGGCGAAAATCTGTTTCCCACATTTTTCCGGTGAATAATCGTAAAAATCTCATCCATCTTTTGCTGGGAATTGATAAGGAGAAAATCTTTCTGTATTAACGGGAAAGGATAATGATTTTTATCTTCGAACTGAATTTCTTTTCTTTGAGACACCGCGTTATTGCTGGCAATTTGAGATTGACAATGAAGAGATAAAAAGAGAAAAAAGAATAAACACAATCTCATTTTAAACCTTTCTTGTAAAGATAACAATTTTATAGTGAATAACTTATTCAATCAGAACACTTTATTTATTTTGAATGATTGATTTTTTTGATTTATTTTTTGTTACTACACTGTCTTTTTTTGAAATTTTTACACAGGAATCGCTTTCATCTATTTTAGCCTTGCCTATTACATAATTTTTATTTTCAGGAATAGAATCTTCTTCCATCCTCAGAAGACCTGTCGTTGCGAAAGATTCTTCTTTCTGTTTTGAGCAGCCGGTTAAAAATAAAATAACGGAAAGAACGGTTAATACAATTCTGCTATTTTGAAAATGAGCAGGAATATATTTAAAGAATTTAGCTTTTAACTTTTCAGATGGATTACCTGTATCCAACTGATGATTGTAAAATCTTCCGCAGATTTCTTCATCGTTTTTCTCATCAATCATCTGCTGAATTTCGCTGGGTTGTTTCTGTGTAAAATCAATTACACATTTATTGCAGACGGAACAGAATCGTCCTTTTTCCTGCGGAGACATCATTTCCCAGTTTTCTGAACATGGCTTCGGAATGTGTACATTTTTCATGGTTATTGTTTAAATCTTTTCAGCTACAAATTACAAAAGATTTAATTTGATGAAAAAAGAAAAACCGTTCCAAAAAATGAAACGGTTTTTATGTATTTTAAAAATTTCAGTCTTATGCTAAAACTTCTTTTACTTTGTTTGCAGCTTCTTCCAAAGTAATTGCAGAGTGAACCGGAAGACCAGACTCGTCAATTAATTTTTTAGCTTCAACCGCGTTAGTTCCCTGTAATCTTACGATCAATGGAACAGGAAGGCTGCCCATTGCTTTGTAAGCGTCTACAACTCCCTGAGCAACTCTGTCGCATCTTACGATACCTCCGAAGATATTAATTAAGATTGCTTTTACATTTGGATCTCTTAAGATGATTCCGAAAGCCGTCTGTACTCTTTGTGCATCTGCAGTACCACCTACGTCAAGGAAGTTTGCAGGGTTACCACCTGATAATTTGATGATATCCATTGTTGCCATTGCAAGACCTGCTCCGTTTACCATACAAGCAACGTTACCGTCTAGTTTTACGAAGTTAAGACCCGCTTCACCAGCTTCTACATCCATTGGATCTTCTTCTCTTGTATCTCTAAGCTCAGCTAAATCTTTGTGACGGAACAATGAATTGTCATCCAAAGTTACTTTAGCATCTACTGCGATAATTTTGTTATCAGAAGTTTTCAACACAGGGTTGATTTCGAAAAGAGATGCATCAATTCCTGTATACGCATTGTATAGAGAACCAATGAATTTTACGAATTCTTTGAAAGCATTCCCTTCAAGACCTAAGTTGAAAGCAATTTTTCTAGCCTGAAAACCTTGAAGTCCTAAAGCAGGATCAATGATTTCTTTGTGGATCAAATGAGGCGTTACTTCAGCAACGTGCTCAATATCCATCCCACCTTCAGTAGAATATACGATCGTATTTTTACCTTCAGCTCTGTCTAAAAGAATAGAAACATAAAATTCTTTAGTTTCCGTTTCTCCCGGATAATATACATCCTCTGCAACCAAAACAGAATTTACTTTTTTACCTTCAGCAGAAGTTTGTGGAGTTACCAACTGCATTCCGATGATGTTCTGAGCGTTTTCTTTAAGTTTATCCATGTTTGGAGAGAACTTTACACCACCCCCTTTACCACGGCCACCTGCGTGGATCTGAGCTTTTACAACCCATCCCTGTGCGCCTGTTTCAGCAGTTAGTTTTTCAGCAGCAGCTACAGCTTCATCTACGTTGTTTGCAACGAAACCACGTTGGATAGCTACTCCATACTTTGATAAAATCTCTTTTGATTGATACTCGTGAAGATTCATATTATTTTTATTATTTTATTTTAATAGTTAAAGGTTGACAAATTTAATAAAAACAGATGAATTATCAACTTTTATTTTAAAGAAAGCAATGTCTGTAAGGATGCTTTTTATCAGTTTAATAAAATCTAAATTACCCCAAAATTATATTGTAAATTTGCCCTTCCTAAAATGCTGTAACCAAAGGTAACTGTACTTATTTTCCGAAAATATTTTTAAAAATTTTGCCGAAAAACCCATCCTTCTTTGTTGTGGCATTCTTAACAGGTTCTTTTACATCAGGCGAAAAATCAATTTTTATTTCATTAAAAATCTGCGCTCTGTAACTCACTCTGGCAACACTTTGAAACTTTTCTCTGGAAATACTGGAAACCGAATCTTTCTCTCCGTTTTCAAAATTATCTATTTCTATATAATACTCCAATCCCTGCAATGCTTCGTTTAAAAGGTTTTTTACTTCATTAATCGTTTCTGCCCTGTTATCGAATAATCTTCCCAATACTTTAATTCTTTCTCTTCCCAGATTCATCAGATAAATTTCAAACTTATCTTTAAGAAGAATCTGCATTTCATTTTCTGCCGCGTTAAACTCAAAGTCTGGGTTGTGTTCTACTTCCATATTAAAAGCCATCAGAACCGCCAGAAAAGTAAAATTCAGGATTTCACCGTTGATGCCGCCTTTATCAGTAAAAAAAGTTCTGGTGAAAGGATAAAAGTGCCATGAATCATATTGAGGATCAATCGTATGAAGCAGTTTCATGTGTGCGGAATGAAAAACATCTTCATTTTTGGTTTTCACACCGTTCTGTATCACAAAACCATTTGAAGCACATCTTCCTCCGAAACAGTCTACTTCAATATACACCACTTCCAGATCTCCGTTCTTCTTAGAAAATTCAACCGCATGATTTTCAGATTCAGAATAATAGTCTTCAACCTCATCCTGATTCCTGAAAAACTGATCCGGAAACTGTTCAAAAGAATATTCCTTAAATTTGTTATTCGCCTGACAGACAATCCCTCTAAAAGGTGTAAAAAATTCTCTGATATTGTAAAACTTAAAATTTTCGGTCAACCTATTTTTCAGATCTTCTGTCTCAGATTCCTCGTTAATTTTGATAATAATATTGTAAGTTCTGTAACTCATGTGTTATTAATTTCATTTAAATCTCAAAGATGCATTGATTTTATTAACAATCAAAATCCAAGAACACTGATTATTGAAAATACTGCATATCTAAAATTCTCCAGTCTAAAGAATCATTTTTAAGAATATTTTTATTTAGCAAGAAGAAACTCCAAAGGCTTCGAAAGTCTTTTTGCCCATGCTTCCTCGCTGTGATTTTCGCCGGGAAAGTATAAGGTTTTCCAGTTCTTTTCAGAATATCCATGTTTTCTGATAATTACATCTGCCTTTTTCTGAATTTCAGGATACAGCGCATCCAGAGTCTGATCTCCGCAGTCGAAATAGATTTTGTGAGTTTTCCGATCTGGTAAATTTTTATCTAAATAGCGTAAGGCAGACTCCGGAAAAGGATTATTTTCATTGGTAAAAGTTCCCGTCCAGTGCGTGGAAAGACAGGCTGCTCCGCCAAAAACCTGAGGATATTCGCAAATGGCATACATGGAGATCAGTCCGCCCATACTGCTTCCTGCAATAAAAGTATGAGATCTGTCTTTAAAGGTTGAATATTTTTTGTCTATCAAAGGCTTCAGTTCCTTCACCAAAAACTTTAAATAATTGTCTGAATTGGGAGAAAACTTTTCATTCGCTCTTCCTGCTTTTTTCAATTGATGATTAACGGTATCTTTTTCCACTGCGGATAAACTTTCAAAAGGTTTTTGCGGAAAATAATCAAAATGCCTCATCTTGGAATCGTTCCACACTCCTACAACAATGGTATTCTGAATTTTTTTGGATTTCATCAGTTCAGAAACATTTTCATCCACATTCCAGGATTGTTTGTTCCACGTAAGATCAGGATCGTAAAGCATTTGTCCGTCCTGCATATACAGAACAGCATATTTCTTAGATGTAGAATAATGTTCAGGAAGCCATACATCAATGTTTCTCGGTGTTACAAACTGAGATTTAAAATCCAATATTCTTTCAATCTTTCCGCTGCTCACTTTCGGAATCTGTGCCTGAACTATTGAAAATAATGATACCGCAACAATTAGCAAAAATCTGTACATCGTTTATAATTTATCACAAAGATAATTATTGTAAGAGATGATTATTTTTTATCTTCATTCTGATATAAGGCGTTTTGTTTTTAAAATCTTAAAAGTGTTCCATACTGAGAATTAAGTCTGTCAATATCACTTGGCACAAACAAGTTATCATTGAGATAGATATTTTTAAGGTTCTTCATTTTACTTTTGGGAAGATTAAAATCCTTCAGTTGATTATCGTTCAGATAAACTGATTCTAAATAATTCAGTTTCCAAAAATTAGCCGGAAGTTTCTTTAATCCGTCGTTTTCTATATGCAATACTTTCAGATTTTTCATATTGCTGATCAGATCAATATTTTTAGAGAGATCAATATTTTTTTCGTCATTCAGAAACAATTCTTCAAGATTTTTAAGCTGAATAAAATTGGAAGGCAGCACCCTGAAATCATTTCCACTCACATCCAAAACCTTTAATTTAGATAAAAAGCCGATCTCATCCGGAATTTTTTTAAGGTGGAGATCTTTCAGACTTAAATATTCCAGGTTCTTAAATTTTTTCCAGTCGACATTTTCTATATTTTCTGTTGCCAGATTAAGATTAAGCCTCAATACTTTCTCGGGATTTTCATTTGCTTCTTTAATATTTTTGAACTCATATCTCTCCTGAGAATTAATCATTATTCCTATGAGCAGGAAAACAAATGACAGTTTTTTTAAAATCTTCATTTTGATAAGTTTTAGTTAAATAAATGCGGGCTGTAGATAAAAGTAAAAGTATATGAATCAAAATTAAATATGAAAAAAAATATCCAGCCCGCATAAAATGTTTTCAGTTATTTATTTTTTAGCTTTGGGAAGATTTACAAGCGTTTCCGGTAAAAACTCTACTTTTCCTGTATGGATATCATATACAGCTCCCACAATTAATATTTCTCCGTCTATATATTTTTTGTGCAGAATAGGATCTAAATCCCGTAATGAATTTACCTGATCTATTACATTCTGGCGGACTGCATTATTTACCGGATCACCATGCATATGAGAACTTTTAACGGCTGCAGGTTTTATATCGTTGATCAAAGTAACAATATGTCCCGGAACATTTTCCGGTCTTTCCACCGCGGCTGCAACAGCACCACATTCTGTGTGTCCCAATACGACGATTAGTTTGGTTTTCAGCTTCAACACCGCAAACTCCATACTTCCATAGGATGCCGCAGCCGAAACCTGCCCCGCCGTTCTGATAATAAATAAATCACCTAGACCTTGGTCGAAAATCATTTCATTGGGCACTCTGCTATCTGAACAGCCTACAATTATAGCAAAGGGAGCCTGACCATTTTCCAACTTTTTAATAGTCTCATAGTTTTGTCGGGGTTTTATACTTTTTCCTTCAACAAATCTCTTGTTTCCGCCTTGCAGTTTTTTAAGACCCAGTATTGGATCTGCATAAGCAGAATCACGATTAACAATGTAATGTTCTGCACGCCACTTCACAGAATCCACAACTTTAGCCGTTGTTTTCTTATTTTTCTGCGGTTTTGTTACCTGTGCGAATGAAAAGGTTGGGAGTGCAAAAAAAGCAAAGAGTAATAAAAAAATTCGTCTCATTTTTTCAATTATTTAACTGCCTACTTTTTAATACGGTGTTCGGCTTTTCCGTATTTCATGTTTTCATAAATACAACAAAAACTATACCAAATAATAGTATTACTATCATTAATGATAACTAAAATATTTTTGGTATAGGTTTTGCTTCAAAAAACAATAGTTGTAAATTTGTAATACTAAAAATGAAAAATGGAATTTCAGGTAAAATTTAAAGTCAACGAATACTTATATCTTAAAGATCCCGAAAACAGCGAGATCGGACGTGCCATTGTAAAAAATTCAATTGAACTGATCTACGAGACCGGTTTTGAAAGTTTTACTTTTAAAAAATTAGCCCAAAAGATCAACTCAACAGAGGCAACGGTTTACCGGTATTTTTCTTCAAAACATAAACTTCTTACCTATATTCTCAACTGGTACTGGTCTTACATCGAATTCATTTCCAAACTGAGGCTTCAGGAAATTAAAGAACCTCAGCAAAAAATGGAAAAGATCCTCGAAATCATTACGCATAACGATGAAACCGATGATAAAATAGAAGATTATGATCTTACAAAACTTCACAACATCGTTATTGCAGAAAGCAGCAAAGCTTATCTGGTAAAAGAAGTGGACGAAATTAATAAAGAAATGGTTTTCAGTCCGTTAAAAAGTTTATGCGCATTTATCGGAGAAATCATTGCAGAAGCAAAACCGGATTTTCCTTTTCCGAAATCATTTGCGAGTACCTTACTGGAAACCGCTCACGATCAGCAGTTTTTCAGCGAACACCTTCCGAAACTTACCGATAATCATATCGACAGAATAGATCATAAAAAATATGTTTTGGATTATCTGCGTTTTATCACCTTTAACCTTATAAAATAATAAAACACAAATGGAAACTTCTCCTAAACAGCACGGTTACAATCTTTTCAAATACGTAACGAAGGAAAAGAAAGATGTCACCAACATTTATTTTTACGCCATCCTGAATGGTCTTGTTCAGCTGAGTGTTCCGTTGGGAATACAGTCTATCGTCAGTTTTGTAATGGGAGCAACAATGGCAACTTCTATTTATATTCTGATCGCTTTTGTGGTTCTGGGAACCTGGCTTGTAGGCTATTTCAGGCTGAAAGTAATGCAGATCATTGAAAAGATTCAGCAGAAAATTTTTGTTGAATTTTCCCTTGCTTTTGCCGAAAAACTTCCGAAAGTGAATCTTTCAGCGACACGAAAATATTATCTTCCCGAACTGGTTAATCGTTTTTTCGATACCCAGAATCTCCAGAAAGGAATTTCTAAAATCTTACTGGAAATTCCGACTGCGCTTATCCAGATTTTATTCGGAATCCTGCTTCTTTCCTTTTACCATCCGTGGTTTTTGGTATTCGGAGCTTTGGTGGTGATCTGCGTAATCATTATTTTCAGATTTACCATGGAAAGCGGAATTAAATCCAGCATCGAAGAAAGCGACAAAAAATACGAAGTAGCTTCGTGGATTGAAGACATTGCTGCTTCCATTAAAACATTTAAGCTGAATTCCAAAACAGAAGCACATCTTTCAGGAACCGATGAAAGAGTGGTAAAATATCTCGACGACCGAACTTCTCATTTCCGTGTTCTGGTTTTCCAGTACAAAACCATTATCGCATTTAAAGTTATCATTACTTTGGTGATGCTTGTGATAGGAACCTATCTTTTGGTGAATCAGCAACTTAACATCGGAGCATTTATCGCTACGGAAATCGTTGTTCTGAGCATTATGGCGGCCGTGGAAAAGCTCATCATCAGTCTGGAAAGCTATTACGACGTTATTGCTGCTTTGGCAAAACTGAATAAAGTAACCACGCTTCAGGAAGAAAAATTCGGGGAAATTACTTTCGATCAGAACAATGATGGCTTTGAAGTTGAATTTAAAGACGTAAATTTTGCATTCAACGATCATCACAGGATTCTGGAAAATATCAATTTTAAAATTCCGGAAAATAGTTTAACCATCATTTCAGGGCAGCTTGGCGCAGGAAAATCTTTACTGCTGAATATGATGACCGGATTTTATGATCCGACTTCCGGAAGTATCCTGTTCGATAAAATTCCATTAAAAAACATTGATAAAATATCGCTCAGAAGCCAGATCGGGATGTATCTTGAAGATATGACGATCATTAAAGGAACGGTTTACGAAAATATTATTCTCGGGCAGAATGAAACCTCCGCAGAACAGATTCTGGAAATTGCCGAAGAAATAGGCATCGAAGATTTCTCCAGCCAGTTCAGCAACGGATTCTTTACCAACATCAGCGAGACCGACACGGAAATTTCGTTCAGCTCCAAAAAGAAAATCCTTCTCCTGAGAGCTTTGGTAGGGGAAAGAAGATTATTGATCCTTGAAGATCCGTTAGATGGAATGAATGATGAATTTAAAGCAAAAATGATGGAATATCTTTTAAAACTAAAAGAAAAAACCACCATTATTATTGTTTCAGAAGACAAAAATCTTATTCTGGAAGCCGATCAGCATCTTCAGGTGGAAGACGGAAATGTGAAAAAATTATTTAACAAAAACTAAAAGAGATGGAACTGCAGTCAGTCAATAAAATATACCACATCCACAAAAAATCAAGGGTTAAAAGATGGTTTCTTTTCATCCTTATTGGCGGAATTATCACTTTATTTTTGCCGTGGACACAGAATATCAAGGTAATGGGAAATGTGAGTACTCTTTATCAGGAACAGCGTCCGCAACAACTCAATTCTCCGATTCCCGGAAGAATCATCAAATGGTATGTGAAAAACGGTGATTATGTAAAAAAAGGCGATACGCTTCTTCAGCTTTCCGAAGTAAAAGAAGATTATCTGGATCCGCTTTTGGTGAAAAGAACCGAAATGCAGGTAGAAGCCAAAAAAGGCGTTAGAGATTATTACGAAGCCAAAGTTGGAACTACAAACAGTCAGATTCAGGCTTTAAATTCCGCAAGAGATTTAAAACTAAATCAGCTTAAAGTAAAAATCAGCCAGCTCAACAATAAACTGGCAGGAGAAGAAGCCGAACTGGAAGCTGCAAAAAACGAGCTGAGAATGACTTCCGACCAGTACGAAAGACAGAAGAAAATGTACGATGAAGGCTTGGTTTCGCTTACCCAATTTCAGCAGAGAAGTGTATCTTATCAAAATGCTTTAGCTAAAAAAACGGCAACTGAAAATAAACTGGCGCAAACCCGACAGGAAATTGTGAATGTAAGTATCGAACAAAACGCTACCATTCAGGATTACAATGAGAAACTGAGCAAAACAGAAGGCGACCGTTTCCAGAGTATGGGACAAATTGAAGGAAGTGACGGCGATATTGCAAAACTCGAAAATCAGGTTGCCAATTACAAAGCAAGACAGGGTTTATATTTCGTGATCGCTTCTCAGGACGGACAGGTTGTGCAGATCAACAAAGCCGGAATCGGGGAAATACTGAAAGATGGTGAAAGCATCGGAATTATTGTTCCGGAAAAAGTAGATTATGCTGTTGAAATTTACATTAAACCTGTCGATTTGCCTCTGGTTAAAGAAGGACAGCGCGTGATGTGTATTTTCGATGGTTTTCCGGCAATTGTCTTTTCTGGTTGGCCGAATTCCAGCTACGGAACTTTTGCAGGAAAAGTAATCGCGGTAGAAAACAACATCAGCGCCAACGGAATGTTCAAAGCCTTGGTGATTCAGGATAAAAATGAAAAACAATGGCCTCCGAAAATTAAAATGGGAACCGGAGTTCAGGGAATTGCGATTCTTAATGACGTTCCGATCTGGTACGAATTATGGAGAAACATCAACGGATTCCCGCCGGATTATTATGAAGTAAAAACCGAAAAATCTGCAAAAGATGAAAAGGCTAAAAAATAATCTGACTTATCGTTACAGGCAATATTCAGAAATCAATAAATGGAGTTTATTTTTTATCAATAGCGTCGGGCTTTAGCCCGATATCAACAGGGGAGTTTTACACAGGCTTTAGCCGAAATTTAAAACAGGCTTTGGCTAAAGCCAACTAAATCGTTTTATTTGTGAATGGGCTAAAGCCCAATCCTATTGATAATTTCAAATTTTACTAATTTGTATAAACTCTAACAGTAGAGGAAGTTTAGTTCATAGATCCTTCGACAAGCTCAGGATGACATTTCTAATACTAACTGATTTATTTAAATACTGTCAGGCTGAGCTTAGTTTATCCTGAGCCTGACAAAGGAAAGCCTTTTTTATTAAAAATAAAATTAAAAAACAACGCAAAACTCATAATAAAACTTTGTTTATGAATTACTTACAATTTATTTTTGAGTATTTTTTCCACAATACTGGTGCAGCCCGACCTGAGTGGAGCTCTTTTGTGAGGAGGAACGACGAGCAAAAAGCGGGAACGGAGGGCGGAATAGCTGCCCAAATAAATAGAAATATGAATGTTGCTTATACTAAAAAAATAGTTACCACACTTCTCATTCTGTTATGTGTTCAGTTTTCCTTTGCGCAGGATTCTCTGAAACTTTCGCATCAGGAATTTCTGAATATTGTAAAGAATTATCATCCTTTAGCTTTTAAATATCAGCTTCAGAATAAAATTGCCAATGCTGAAATTACCAAGGCGAGAGGGAATTTTGATCCCGTACTCGCAGGAAAACTGGGTGAGAAAAATATTGATGGTACAAAATATTACGAACAGAGAAATGTAGAACTCGGCATTCCAACCTGGTACGGAATCGATATTACCGGAAGCTATAATTATCTGGATGGCGAAAAACTGAACAGCAGCGAAACGAAAGGAGGTTTATACCAATTTGGAATTACGATTCCTTTGGCAAAAAATCTTCTGTATGATAAAAGACGAGCAATGCTGGATCAGGCAAAATTCGGATTGAAAATGACGGAAGCCGAACAGACTGTTCTTACCAACGAGCTTCTTCTGGATGCTGAAAATACGTATTGGGAATGGGTTAAAAACTATGAAATCTACAAATTGCAGAAATCTGCGGTAGAAATTAACCGAAAAAGGCTTAATCTTACCAAAAAAACGTATGAATTCGGGGAAAGACCGGCAATTGATACAGTAGAAGCCTCTTCGCAACTGCAGAGTTTTGAGCTTCAGGAAAGAGATGCTTATTTAAGTTTTGTGAAAAGTACGCAGGAACTTCAGATGTACCTCTGGAAAGAAAATCAGGAGTTTTATGAAATTTCAAAGCTTATTTTTCCTTCTTCGAATCTTGACGAGCATTCCGGATACACCGATTATGAATTTCTGGTGCAAAATTTAGAATCGAAACCGCTTCAGAATCACGCTTCACTGGAATATTATTTTCATAAGCAGAATATCCTCGAAAGTGAAAAAAGGCTGAAATGGCAAAGCTTCCTTCCGAAACTGGATTTTACGTATAATTTTTTCAATAAAGAAAATTACCGTGCCGATTTTCTTCCTTTGTTTGATAATAATTTTCAGTACGGACTGAAACTGGAGATTCCCATATTTCAGAGACAGGCAAGAGCAGATTATGAAATTGCCAAACTGAAGATTTCTCAAAACCAGCAGGACTCTCAGCTTAAAACCCGTGAACTGAGTACGAAAATTGAAACCTATAAAAATGAAGTGAATAATTATTTCAGCCAGATTGATATTTCCACAAAGAATCTGAATAATTACCAAAGGCTTCTGAATGCTGAAGAAACGAGGTTCAGCAATGGGGAAAGTTCATTATTCCTGATCAATTCCAGAGAAAATAAATTATTGGATGCACGGGAAAAAAATATTGAGCTGAAAGCCAAATTTCTGAAAAGCTACAATAAGCTGAAATGGCTGAACGAAAATTTTTTGAGGTAATAAAAAAGGAATTCTGCGGTCAGAATTCCTTTTTATTTTGATTAACCTTTCATCTTTACGAAGTAGAAAATCAACAGAGTCCAGCTCAGGATCATCAATAATCCTCCAAGCGGAGTAATGGGTCCGAGAAATTTCAGGTTCATCCCGAAATAATCCTGCATACTCAATCCGTAAATACTGAATGAGAAAAGCATCGTTCCGAAAATCATCAACCACGAAATCCAGTTCTCTGTTTTGGTTTCAAATTTTAAAATGTAGCCTGCAATTAAAAGAAAAAATGCAGCATACATTTGATATCTCACACCTGTTTCAAAACTTTCCAGTCTTTCCACAGACAATATTTTCTTTAAAGCGTGTGCTCCGAAAGCTCCCAGAATAACGGAAAGCATCCCGTAAACAGCTCCGAAAATTAATGTTATTGTTTTCATTTATAATTTAAAATCTTGAATATTAATGATACGAGTCCGATTCCGATAAAAATCCATGCGAATTTTTTATTCTGAGCAAAACCCGGATTTTTGGTCAGTTTCAGAAAAATTCCAAAACCCAGCATAAAAGCAGCTACAATAATTCCAAACATTATTGTCCTCTCATTCGGTTAAACTCATTGATCACTTCGTGATGACTCACCGTTTTATCTTTGAAATACGTCACAAAATGTTGTTTTTCTTCTTCTGTTGCGCCCAATTGGTTCAAAATATTCAGCAAATGCATTTTCATATGCCCTTTCTGAATTCCAGTCGTCACCAAAGATCGTAACGCTCCAAAATTCTGAGCCAGTCCGGAAACCGCCAAAATACTCATCAGTTCCTGAGCAGAAGGTTTTCCAAGAAGCGCCAAAGAGAACTTTACCAAAGGGTGAAGATTCGTTAAACCACCAACAACACCAACAGAAATCGGAAGATCAATCCAGAATCTGAAAATTCCGTTGTCCGTTGTACAGTGGGTAAGAGAAGAATATCTTCCGTTTCTCGCTGCGTATGCGTGAGCACAGGCTTCTGTTGCACGAAAATCGTTTCCGGTAGCAATAACAACCGCATCTACTCCATTCATAATTCCTTTATTGTGAGTAGTCGCACGGAAAGGCTCGATTTCAGCAATCGTTACCGCCTGTTTGAATTTCCATGCAAATTCTTCGTTGGAAATTCCACTGTCGTCTTTCAGATCTTCGATTTTACAGGAAACTTCAGCTCTTACGATACAATCCGGAGTAAAATTGGACAGAATATTCATTACGATCTGTAAAGAATTCTTTTCTTCCTGAGAAAAATCTTCACTTGTAGCCACTTCCTGCTTCAATGTTTTTCCGAACTGTTCCAGACAGGAATTGATAAAGTTGGCTCCCATCGAATCTACGGTGTCGAAACTTGCTTTCAACTGATAATAATTCGCCATTTCGGATGTTTTATCGACCAGTTTGATGTCTAAAATTCCACCACCGCGCTTTCTCATATTCGCTGTGATATCTTCTGTAGCTTCCAGTAATTTTTTCTTCAGTTTAAAATTGAAAAAATGAAGCAGCTTATGAGATTCAACGTTAAAAATAAAGTGGGTATGCCCCAGTTTTTCGTTGTTGATGATCGTTGTTTTAAAACCACCTTTATCGATCCAGAATTTTGCTGCCTTGGAAGCTGCCGCTACTACAGAACTTTCTTCCACTGCCATCGGAAGCGCAAACAGTTTTCCGTCGATGAGGAAATTCGGAGCAATTCCGTAAGGCATATAGAAATTGGAAATGGTATTTTCAGAAAATTCGTCGTGAAGTTTCTGCAAATCAGCATTTTCGTTCCAGTATTGGTTTAATATATTTTGATATTCTTCGTTTCCTTCAAGATACTCGTTTACGAGCCAGTCGATTTTCCCCTGTTTTGTTAATTTGGAAAAACCTTCAACGGGTTTATGATTCATAACATAAATTTAATGAGCGTAAATATACTAAATTTGTCACTTTAAACTGTTGATAACTTCTATCAAAAAAGATTGACTTTTATCAATTTTGGAATTAAGTTTGAACGGAAAATATAAAATTTTAAATCTAATTAAGTTTATTTTTTTAAACACTTAAGTGCTATTAGAATTAAATAATTCAAAAAATAAGAACACTTTAGTTTTTAAAATCTTTGATTTTCTTTCTTATGAGATCTAAATATTTTCAAAGTATTTTGTTAGAAGCTGATGTAACTTATGTGTTAATAAAAAATTGGTAAAAGAAGAATAAAATGAATTTTGACCGTCTGAAAGAAAAACTTGAAATCCTTGCCGATGCAGCGAAATATGATGTTTCCTGCTCATCAAGCGGTGGTTCGAGAAAGAACAAAAAAGGGGCTTTGGGAGACAGTTCCGCAAGCGGAATCTGCCATACCTATACGGAAGACGGACGATGTGTTTCTCTTCTCAAAATTCTATTGACCAATCATTGCATTTACGATTGCGCTTACTGTGTTTCCAGAAGTTCAAATGATATTAAAAGAGCTGCTTTTACCGTTGAGGAAGTGGTAGATTTAACGATCAATTTTTACCGCAGAAATTATATTGAAGGCTTGTTTTTAAGCTCCGGAATTTTTAAAAATGCGGATACGACCATGGAACGTCTGGTTCGTGTGGCGAAAAAATTACGTCTGGAAGAAAATTTCAACGGTTACATTCATTTAAAATCCATTCCGGGAGCAAGTGATGAACTGATGCAGGAAGCCGCTTTGTACGCCGACCGTTTATCTGTAAATCTTGAAATCCCAACTGAAAGCGGACTGAAATTACTGGCTCCTGAAAAAAACAGGCAGGATATGCTTAATCCGATGAAGTATATCCAGAACGGGATTGCGCAATACAAAGACGAGAAAAAACTTTTCCGGAAAACGCCCAAATTTGCTCCTGCAGGACAATCTACGCAAATGATTGTCGGTGCTACGAATGAAAATGATTTACAGATCATTAAAGTTGCCGATCATTTTTATAAAAATTTCAGTCTGAAAAGAGTGTATTATTCCGGATATGTTCCGGTTTTGGAAGATAAAAGATTACCTGCTCTTACGACTGAAGTTCCGATGCTTCGTGAAAACCGTTTGTATCAGTCGGATTGGCTGATGCGTTTTTATGGTTTTAAAGCTGAAGAAATACTGGATCCGAATATGCCATTTTTAGATCTTGAAGTAGATCCCAAATTAAGCTGGGCTTTGCGGCATTTAGATCAGTTCCCTGTAAATTTACAGACTGCGGATTATCAGATGATTTTAAGAATTCCGGGAATTGGAGTAAAAACAGCACAGAAAATTGTAAGTGCAAGACGTTTTCAGGTTCTGAATATGGATCATCTTAAAAAGTTGGGAGCAGCAGTAAACCGCGCAAAATATTTCATTGATTTTAACGCAGGAAACGCCTTTTTAAAATATCTGACGAATCAAAATCTTAAGAAATTACTGATTGGCGGAAGTTCTTCGAAATTTCATAATCAGTTTTCGCAACAGTTGACGTTGTTTTAAATTCAATCCTTTGATCTTATCTTAAATTTCACATTGAGCGGAGAAAATAATTTCTAATATCCATATTTGCTAAATTTGGATATAATTTATAACTTCGAAGAAAGAATTTATTATGAATGTCAGTTTCACAAAAAAGCAGGAAGAATATATTTCAAAGCAAATAGAATCCGGTGATTTTCAGAATGCCAGTGAAGTTGTGCGTGATGCATTGCGGCTTCATGAAGTTTATCGGCTCCGTGTAATTCAGGATTTAAAAGCTGAAATAGAAAAAGGTTGGAATGATGTTGAAAGCTCTCGTTCTGTAAAGGATATTATTCAGGCTAAAAAGAATACAATCAGTAATGTCTAAGAAAACCTATATCTTATCGGAAATTGCGGATAAAGATCTGGAAGATATTTTTGATTATACTTTGAATGAATTTGGATTTAATCAAGCAGAAACATATCTTTTGGAAATTGAAGAAATTTTTCAAAATTTATTTTTAAATCCACACTTAGGCAAAAAGCGAGATGAAATAAAAAAAGGTTTATATAGCTTTCCAAAAGACAATCACGTTATTTTTTACAGGATTTTAGATCATCATATCAGAATTGTGAGGGTTTTGCACGGAAGCAGAGATATTCCGAAATTTTTCCTGTAGCAAAATATTATAAATAATGAAATAACATCAACATAATAACACAAGATTACAAACTCTAAAACACTAAAACACTCCCTTCCAACTCAGATGACTACCCTACTCTACGACGGCAGTTTCGACGGACTTTTAACCGCTGTATTCGAAGTTTTCGAGTATAAATATAAAAATGTGGAAATTGTAAGCAGGGAAAGATTTCATCAGGAAAATATCTTTGCGGAAATTCATGAGGTTATTACTCAAAATGATAAATCTGAAAGGGTTTTAAACAAATTAGAACAGAATATTGAAAAAGCAGGAATTCACGAACTGTTAAAAGTTTTCTTATCTGAAGATCCTGAACTGGAACAGCTTATTTTGTCTGCCGTAAAGCAATCCGTAAAACATCCCGATGAAAATATCCTGAAAAATTATGCAGACAGTGACATTCTGAAGATTTCTAAAATCTGTAAATCCGTCAGTCGGGAAAGACACAGAATGATGGCTTTTGTCCGTTTTGAAAAAATGCAGGACGGTGTTTTCTTCGCTAAAATAGATCCTGATTTCAATGTACTGCCTTTAATCCGGAAACATTTTAAAGACCGTTATCAGGATCAGAAATGGATGATTTATGATTTGAGAAGAAATTACGGAATTCTATATGATCTTGAAACCTGCGACTTTTTTTATCCCGATGAAAAAATAGATCTGAACCGCTATCAGCAGAAGTTTCACGATGAAGAAAAAAATTATCAGACGCTTTGGCAAAGGTATTTCACAAAAACCAATATTGTGGAGAGAAAAAATATGAAGCTTCATATTCAGCACGTTCCGAGAAAATACTGGAAATATCTTACAGAAAAATTTTGATTTTAAGTAAGCATCAGGAATTAAACTTAATCTATTTATTTTAAAATCAATCATTTAAAACTTAAAAACATATTGTTAATTGTTTTTAAGCACTTATTTTCTACAGTTAAAGAGGGTACAAAATTAACAAACCATAAGAACTAGCAATACTTCGCTAAAACTTTTAACTCACTCATAATTAAACGCATAAGAAACTGATTTAAAATTCATAAATCATTAATTATCAAACATTTAAATTATACAGGAATTTTATTTTAATCTTTTTTAGCGAAGTATTGAACTATTTAATCAGTTTATAATTTACCGCTTCCGAATTTTCAAAAAATATTTTCACAAAGTAAATCCCGGGAACAAATGATGAAACATTTTCGGTATGCATTTTAGCTCTTATATTTCTTTTATTAACAAGCAAATTTCCCGAGGATGAATAGATCTCTATTCCAGAAATAAAATCGTTGCTCTCTATTCTGAAAAACTCGGATGCAGGGTTAGGAAAAACCCTGAACCTTTTTTTGCTCAGCTCATTCGTTGAAAGCTGTGCAACAGTAATGACTTTAGCCTTTGTAAACAGACAATTTCCGCTGTTAGCAGAAAGGGAAACGGTATAATTTCCAGGAGTTGTGTACTGGTGAACAGGATTCGCCTGTGTAGATGTTGTTCCGTCTCCAAAGTTCCATGAAAAATTATTTAGGTTAACCGACTGATTCTGAAAATTGACGGTAAGACCTGATGTGGTATAGCTGAAATTCGAAAAAAAGTTAAACCCAGAGAGATTCCAGTCACTAAGATGGTTAAGAACAACCTCATCAGCAATACCCTGAAAATTCTCTGCATTAGCTTGCAAAACACCTGCCCAATAAGGACTTTGAAATACATTTTCCTGATAGATTGACGCGTACATAACCGAGGCGACCAAATAACTCCCATTCAAATTAGGGTGTACATCGCCATAGGAAAGATGCAGCAGTAAATCTTGTTGGGTCTGGTAATATTTTTTCGCTGCTTCTCCTGCCGGTATCATTGGAATTTGCATAAGGTTAGACAATTTAGTAATCGAATCTTTAATCTTTTTTTGAGTAAGAAAATATGTTGGATAATCATTCGCTGATATGATTCCGTTACTAATTTCATATAAAAAAACCTGTGCACACGGACTGTATTTTTTGATGGAGTCTTTTAGCCTGTTTCCTCTTTGTGCAGTTATGCTTACAGGATAAGAAGCCCCTACCGATTCTGATGTTCCGGGTTGCATAACCACTTTATCAAAAATATTGTTTTTAATAATGTCATATAAAGTATTATTATTAACATGATCGACAAATCCCGTCCCTCCAGGTGTATGCTGTAGGGTCTGAACCAGCTTTCCTTTTGACTGTGCAATACCTGCAAAAATTTGTGGCATATCATTATAATAAGTCATGCTGTTTCCGATAAACAATACTTTTTCCGTATTATTCTGAGAAAAAACACTCATGCAAAAACTCAATAAAAAAAACAGCAGAAATTTTCTCATTTTTAATAAATTTAATGTTTAAAAAATAAATACATTTATCCAAAAATAAATATAATATTTTTAACCCGGTAGCTTTTAACGATATAAGTTAAGAAGCAGGAATTAAATCCCATCTATTAGTCTTAAAATCAACTATTTAAAATTAAAAAAACTGTTTTTGGTTAAAATTTACAATACATTGATTATAAGATTCTTATAACTATTTAAAATTAATCGTATCCTTATTACACAATACTTCGCTAAAAAATCTTAACCCACTCATAATCAAATAGATACGGAATCGATTTAAAATTCACAAAATATTGATTATCAATAATTTATATTTTGAAAAAATCTATTTTTATACTTTTTAGCGAAGTATTGTTTATACTATTACTATCAGATGCTTATATTTTTCACCAGACAACAATGAATTTAAAAAATATATAACTAATGCGAATTAGGGGTTGGGAATTGTTATTGAAAATCAACATCTTACAAAGATGGAAATTCAGAAATTATTTTCATTGGATTTTTAAATTATTGAAAATCAAATGAATTGAAAAACCAACCCTCAATTGGCATAACTACTTAATGCGAATTAAGAAGGCAGCAAGAATAGGCTTCATTTATTAGCTTTAAAATCAAATATTTAAAACTCAAAAATATAGCATTAATTATTTTCAAATACTTATATACAAAACTCTTCTTAAGTTACTATGATTATCTGAACTTGTTTTTGTAAATTTGTGTTCGAAATTTTTTACTAGATGAAAGAGAGTGCTGTAAAAAAAATTGCTGTTCTTACTTCAGGAGGAGATTCTCCGGGTATGAATGCAGCCTTAAGGGCGGTAGTAAGAACCGCAAATTATTATAAAATAGAATGTTACGGAGTAAGAGAAGGTTATAATGGCTTAATCCACGATGATTTCCTTAAAATGGGACCTCGTTCCGTAAAAAATATAATCAATCAGGGCGGAACGATTCTGAAATCTGCCAGATCCCAGGAATTTAGAACCAAAGAAGGTCGTCAAAAAGCCTACGACAATTGTGTAAAATATGGCATTGACGGTTTGGTTTGTATTGGTGGAGACGGAACTTTCACAGGAGCGAAAATCTTCAATGAAGAGTTCGGCATCCGTGTAATCGGTGTTCCGGGAACGATTGATAATGATATTTTCGGGACAGATAACACCATTGGTTATGATACTGCTCTGAATACCGCAATGGAAGCGATTGATAAAATCCGTGATACCGCAACTTCTCACAACAGGGTTTTCTTTGTGGAAGTAATGGGTCGTGATGCAGGTTTTATCGCTTTGAACAGCGGATTGGCAACCGGTGCTCTGGATATTTTGATTCCCGAGAAAAAAGACAGCGTATCTGATTTGTTTTCTAATTTCAGAAAGGCGGAAAAAACGGGAAAAGCTTCCAGTATTGTTGTTGTGGCTGAAGGAGAAAAATTAGCGAATGTATACGAATTAGCGGAAAAAACAAAAAAAGAATTCCCTGATTATGATATTCGTGTGGCTGTTTTGGGACATATGCAGAGAGGAGGTTCTCCAAGCTGTGCAGACAGAGTGTTAGCAAGCAGACTGGGCTTTGGAGCCGTAACAGGATTAATGGAAGGGCAAACCAACGTAATGGCAGGAATGCGTTCTAATGATTTGGTATACACTCCGATTGAAGAAGCCATTAAAAAACACAACGAAATCAATAAAGATCTTTTACTGATTTCAGAAATTTTAGCAATCTAATATTTTAATATAATTTAAAACAAACTATTATGTCAACAATTAAAGTAGGTATCAACGGGTTTGGTAGAATTGGACGTCTTGTTTTCAGAGCAATGACTGAAAGAGATAACATCGAAGTAGTAGGAATTAACGACCTTATCGATGCTACATACATGGCTTATATGCTTAAATATGATTCTGTACACGGAATTTTTCCGGGTGAGGTTTCTGTAGAAGGTAATGACCTTGTGGTAAACGGAAAAAGAATCAGAGTAACCGCTGAGAAAGATCCAAGCAATTTGAAATGGAACGAAGTAGGTGCAGATTACGTTGTAGAATCTACAGGTTTATTTTTAGATAAAGACAGTGCTGCAAAACACATTGCTGCAGGTGCAAAGAAAGTAATTCTTTCTGCTCCTTCTAAAGATGATACGCCAATGTTTGTAATGGGGGTAAACCACACAGAACTTACAGACGATATCAAAATCTTATCAAACGCTTCTTGTACAACCAACTGTCTGGCTCCATTAGCAAAAGTGATCCACGATAACTTCGGAATCGTAGAAGGTTTAATGACTACGGTACACGCTACAACGGCTACTCAGAAAACTGTTGACGGTCCTTCAATGAAAGACTGGAGAGGTGGTAGAGCTGCTTTAAACAACATCATTCCTTCTTCTACAGGTGCTGCAAAAGCGGTAGGAAAAGTAATCCCTTCTTTGAACGGAAAATTAACAGGGATGTCTTTCAGAGTACCAACTGTTGACGTTTCTGTAGTAGATTTAACCGTAAGATTAGAAAAAGCTACTTCTTACGATGAAATCTGTGCTGCTATTAAAGCTGCTTCTGAAGGTGAATTGAAAGGTATTCTTGGATACACTGAAGATGCTGTAGTTTCTCAGGATTTCGTAGGAGATAAGAGAACTTCAATCTTCGATAAAGATGCAGGAATTATGCTTTCTCCAAACTTCGTAAAACTTGTTTCTTGGTATGACAACGAAATGGGGTATTCTAACAAGTTAGTAGATATGCTGATCCACGCTGCTTCTTTATCTAACTAATAAAGTATCAGCTTAAAATATGAAAACCTTCCGGATCGGAAGGTTTTTTTTGTTTAATTAAATTTTAAAAAATTATACCCAAAACCTAACCCAAGCCAAGGAATTCCATTAAAATTCCAATTATTTCTATTACTTGTAGGTAAATCAAAACCCAAGGCAATCATTAATGTGAAATCATTATAATGATAGCCTAATGAACTTCCTAATGAGATTGCAGCTATGCTTCCTTCGACTTTACCATTCTTAGATAAAGAAGTGTTCTTTTCATCTAATTCAATTTTAGAAATTCCAAACAATCCATTTACAGAAAAACTTGATTTATATTCTCTAGCTTTTTCTTCATAAGGAAATTTCACAAATCTTGACTTACCAAATTTATATCCCACATTTATCATTGCATTTAAACCTGACTCAACATTTCCTAGTTTACTATCCATATACCATTTTATTGGGAATGTAATTGCTCCCATTTGAATTGATGAATATGGAAAACTATAATTTACTCTATCCTTCATTTTAATGTAAACATCATATTCGCTAAAAAAATCATTTTTATCCCTCTCTACTTTGTCTTTATCTAGATCTTCTTTAAAAATCCAAGGATAAATCATAATTTTATTATTTACAATTTTTAAATTCGCAAAGATTTGACCTTTGAATTGTAAAAAAAATTCTTTGTCCTTTAAATCTATAAACTTCTTTTCAATAGATTTCTTTTTTATAGTATCCTTTTCTAAAGAAATGACCTCTCCCATTCTATTAAAAATAATGTTTTTATTTATAATTGAATCTGTTTCTTTCCTTAAAGAGATATAAACAGTACTATCTAAAACCACTTTATTTTTTTCTTTATAAGATCTATGA